>CAYOTZ010000031.1:0-6857 GCA_964407035.1 uncultured Methanosarcinales archaeon
CAAGCATATAACCCATAACAAAGCCAAGCATAAGCAAGAGAGCTGCCATCAAGCTAATTTTCTTCCTGCGGGGCAGCAGGAATCCACAAGCAGAGCCAGTTACGAGCAACACTGAATAAGACACCCAGGCAGTCGGAGTGAGATAAGCTATAATAAAACCAAGAATGAGCAAGAGCAGCAGCAGCGGTGTCAGCCAGTTGAGATAAGCCTTCTTGTTAAGGTGATGAAAAAAACTCATTGATACTCGTACCTCACAAAAAACCATATAGATGCCATAATCGCAACTAACAAGCCAATCAATAACGCCTGAGATAGGGGCATAAACACGAGCAGCAATCCGAGCGGTAGTACCAATGCAAGTGTAGCAAAAAACAGGAACGGCTGTCCCATCAGCAAATAGCTGCCAGGCGCTTTGGGCACTGGCAACAGAGTGGCGATAGCGAACAATACATTGAACTTTACTGCATTGAACAATACAAAAGAGGGCCTGCTCATGAAGAACGCTTTGAAGATAACAGCAAGCAACAGGTTGCTAAGAGGACCTGTAATTGCAACTGTCGCCATTTCAAAATAATTGAGACCGTAACGAAACCTACCGAGCCGTAAACCCTCGTGGTGCTTGAAAACCAGCTCAAAAGGCACAAAGAAAACAAACTTGCCGAGTGTTGCCAGACCGAAAACCAAGCCTCCAAGCAATCCGAAATTCAAAGGTCTGAACTCAAGCAGATAACCCTTTGCAAGAGAAGCAACACGCTGGAAGCTTATGTGCGTCATAACACCAAGAAAGGCAATAAGAATAGAGTTGAATAGGTTGAACAACCAGTGTGAAAGCTCGAATTTAGGTAAGCCATCGTCAAAACCGAGCACTATGCCCATTAACAACACAGTAATAATTATCCAACGAAGCTCGCTTTTTGAGAAACTGAAATGCGTTTTTATTCTGATTTTGACCTCTGACATGAGGGTCTCCTCAACAAAAAATAAAAGAAGTAATATATATATTTTTCTTTAATATTATTCCAACTCTGCTGGCTCAAAACCGTAGATTATCCTGTAACTGTTTTCTGGATCTATTTGTATGCCATAGTCAGGCAGGCCAAAAGCAATAAGTTTCTTTAATTCTTGCTGAAACGAATAAGCAGGAATCTCTTTTACCCCTTTGTCAACCAGTACAGCTATGCCATAAAGCTGTTCATTCTCTCCCAGTTTCCTGGCTAGCTCTCTCACACGCTCAAAACATAGCAAGTCATCTATTGTGTCGGCAGCAGGCACAACGCCAGTTAGCTCTAATCTCCCTTGCTCCTGTTTTGCCACTAAATACCCGCAGGGTCTGGATTGGCGTAGTTCGGTTATTATCTTACTTATAGTTGTAGATTTATATGTGGGTCCAGAATATGGTGTTTCTTCTGTTTTAACTTCCATTTCAACACCTCGTATAGATATTATTCATCACTGATAAGGAAATATTATTTAAAAACCTTACTGGTAATTAAAAATGTTTTAAAAACCTAACGGTTAAGCTTGAACCTAAGCAAAGCAGCAATTCCACCAAGCCCGTCAAGCTGTTTGCCAGCACTACTATTGGAGTCCAAAAGCAATATTTTGGCACCAGCTGATTCTGCTGCTCTTATACTGTTTAGAAAGCTTAGGAATTCTGGCTTTGAGCGTAGCTCCTTCATAAGCTTGCTTGTTATCAAGAGAGTATCCACAGCACCAAGCTGTATTGCATCCATTGTTTCTCTGTAACCGTAAGCATATTTTCCGTCTCTCGCAATCTCTGTGAGAAGCTTGTCAACCAATGCAGCTTGCTTTGATGCTCTTGCATCTGCCAGAACCTGTTTGAGTTCTTCTCTCTTTAAGACTTCGTTTATTCCTTGTTCGCCTGTATGAAAGCAAGTTGCTATTGTCAGCTTCTTCTTAAGCTCGGTGTCCTTGATTTGTTTCAAAAGCTCTTCCTTCCAAAATGCAGGTGAGGCAAGAATAACTCTCCAGACAGGATACCTGCCAATATACTCCCTAAGCTTGGATATAACTTCAGAGTAGAAATTGCTCTTGTTTGAGATTGTGTAGCGCTTCTTCTGCACATTACCTTTTATATGGCTGAGCATTTTGTAGCCGCGAGAGTCAAGCAGGGCAAAGCTCGCCTCGTCTCGGTCCAACACAATAACAAGCAACTCTGGAGGTTTCTTTTCTGCCTCTCTTATCTGTCTTAGCTGAAAGTCAAGCCATGACTGTTTCTCAATCTGTATAGTCAAACCTGGCTGCACATTTATCGTGTGATATGTGCCAAGAGGCACTTGTTCTGGTGCCTGAACAATCTTACCAGAAACTCTCAGCACATCTGAGTAATCATGAAAATCAAGCTTCTCAACTTGAACAGTCAAAACAAGATATATCTTCTTAACCCTGTGCTTCTCTTCTTTGCTGCCCAGTATGAGCTTTCGTTCTGTTTTTGCAGTGAGCTTGTCACCAGGCTCTATTATCTGGCTAAGGAACCACAAATCGCTAAGCTCTTCTATTCTTAGCTTCAGCTTGTTGTGTTTCAGGTCAGAATGGATTATCTTCATAAAAAGCTTTTATCCTTGTTCTTATATAAATATTTGTCTTACCAGAGCTTTCTTGCGAATGTGAGAAAGCCAGTATGCATTATACCGCTCCTTTGCGGAAGTGTATGAGCACCCACATCCCAAACTCTTAACATATTTTCTACAGTAAACACGCCCGTGAATTCGTAATTGGCTATTTCAGAAGTTACCGCCTTGACCTGTTCTATATAAGGGCTGTAAACAACGAGAAATGCCCCTGGCTTTAGGGTCTTGTAAGCAAGCTCAACAGCACTCTCAGCATCTTTCATATCCAGTAATACTAGGTCAAGGTTTTTCTGCTTGACACCCTCAAGAACATTCTTGTTGAAAAGCTCCACATTCTTTAGACCAATTGATTCCAGGTTCTGTTTTACACTGGAATAGAAGTCTTTTCTCAGCTCATAGCTGTAAACTTTGCCACGAGAGCAATGCACTCCAAGGGTTAAAGTTGCATAACCAGAGCCAGTTCCAGCTTCAAGCACCCTGCTGTCACTCCTAATACCTGTAAAAGCAATCACCAAGGCAATGTCCTTCGGGTTTATGACCTGAGGCTTGCGCTTCATTCTCTTCTTTAAAAAGTCAAGCAGATTCGGTTGAACAGCCACAAACTTCGCTCCTTTGTGCGTGCTTATAATACAACCATAATCCTTACCTATCAGCTCCTTTAGTTTTATTATACCAGAGGAGACATTCAAAACTCTATCGTCAGCTTTGACAAGGTATGCTTCTTGTTTGCCCAGCAAGAGCACATTATCTTGTTGTTTTATCATTTTTTATCATCTCAAGCAAACGGCAAAACGAGCAAACTCCAGAGGTTGTCGGATAACCGCAGCGCTGACAGGCAGCAACTGAGCTGTCAGTTTCAACCTGTATAAGTTTTCTCAGTTTTTTAAAACTTTTCACCAGATTAATTCTAAAGTTTGGCAATGTGCCTTCAAACATCTCAATGATTAGCTTAAGCTTGTGCTGTAAAACATTCTTGGAGTAAGGGCATTCCAATGTGAGATACTGGATGCTGTGGAGCTCGCAATACAACCTAGCCTCTCTTTCTGTGCAATAGCACAATGGCTTTATCCTACCAGCAAGCTTCAGAAGCTTATCACCGGGGATACAGCAACCCATTCTGAGAATTTGTTCTATGTTCTGTGCAGAAAGGTTGATGAACAACAAGCTGGCTCCATCCTCCAAATTATGACCTGTAGCTACATAGTCAAAACCTGACTCAAAGGCAAGCTTGTTCAGCAGGTAACGCTTCACCATACCGCAAGAACTGCACACAGCACGCCTCAACTTGAGTTTCGCAACTTCATCTATGCTGAAGCCAAGTTCCTTTTTCATATCGAAAGTAACCAGCTTTACACCTAGGGTATTGCATGCATTCTTAACTATCTTCAAGCCATTTTCAGAACTCCCTTTTATGCCAAGATGGATAAAGCAAGCAGTTACCTCAATGTCAAATCGCTCTTTGAGCTTTGAGATTGCTATAAGCATAGCCAAGCTGTCCTTACCACCAGAAACAGCTGCCAGGACCTTACTTCTTTTAACCCTACTTAGCACTTTTGCCACACTTTTTTCAAAATGTTTAGTGAAGTGCTCTTTACAGAACCTGTTACCTGCGATGTTTATTACTGATTCTTTGGAACAGCATCTCGGCATAATAAAAGGAATAAACACATTATTTAAAAATTTCTTGGTGGGTAAAGTGATATACCAGTATACAAAATAGTAACATTTATAAGTCAGTAGAATTTTAATAAAGAATACTGCAAAAAGGAGCTAAAGAATGGAAGAGATACTATCCAATATTGATAATGGCTATAGGCTTAGCATAAAGGTCATTGGTATTGGCGGAGCTGGAAACAACATGGTGTCTTGGTTGTACAATAAGGGCATTCAAGGTGCTGAGATCATTGCATGTAATACTGACCAGCAGCAACTCAATACTGCCCAGGCAGATGCAAAGCTTCTGCTCGGAATGGAATTAACTAATGGGCTGGGCTGCGGTGGTTATCCTGAGTTAGGCAGAAAATCTGCAGAGAGCAGTTCACTCAGCATAAAGAATAAGCTCAGCAGTGTGAACCTGCTCTTTATATGTGCGGGAATGGGAGGTGGCACCGGCACTGGAGCAGCACCATTCATAGCAAAACTTGCTAAACAACAGGGAGCTATTGTGATTGGCACAGTGACTATGCCTTTTAAGTTAGAAAGGACAAGAATAGACAAAGCAGAGTTTGGCATATCCCAACTCAGAGAGCACTGCAATACTGTAATCATCATAGACAACAGTCGACTGCTCCAGCTTGCTGGTAATCTGCCTTTACAAAAGGCGTTCGCTGTTGCCAACGAGCTGATAGCTACAATGATTAAGGGTATTGTGGAAACAATTGCGATACCAAGCTTGGTCAACCTTGACTATGCAGATGTAAAAGCGATAATGACGAGTGGCGGAGTGGCTGCTATCGGTGTTGGCATAGGCGAGGGCAGCAGCAAGGTCAAGCAAGCAGTAACCTCTGCACTCGACAACCCTCTGCTCGAGATAAGCTATCAAGGCGCAACTGGCGCTCTGATACAAATTGAAGGTGGTCCTGATTTAACCCTTTCTGAAATCACAGAAGCCACAGAAATCATAGCAGCACAGCTCGACGACACAGCAAATGTAATCTTCGGAGCGAGAATAAACAACGAGCTATATGGTAAGGTAAGGGTAATTAGCATTATAACAGGCATCAGTTCGCCCTACATTACTGGCTGTGAGCAATTCACTAACAAACAGCCGGGCAGATCTGATATCAATACAATTGTGTAAAGGTGAAGTAAATGGACAATAGGCAAATACTAATGTCTCTGCGTTCTGACTTCGAACGGGTTTGGAGAGAGTTGAACATTATAAAGGACAAGCTTGATAATCTAACTAAAGAACAGGGTGATACCAAATTACCAATCCAAAACCAGACTAAAGGAACACAAGAAAAGCCAAACCAGAGGACAGGAGGGTACACCCCAGAGGATGTTGCCCTTGAAAATATATTCTATGTGGGCAAGCGTTAGAATATGTTACTCCTAAAAAACTGCAGATATATTCTCACTCAGTCAGAGGATAGGGAAATCTTAGAGAAGAAAGACATTTTAATAGAGGACAACAGAATAATACAAATTGGTAGTGTTGAAGATAACAAGAATATAGAGGTTATTGACTGCTCAGAAAAGATAGTTATGCCTGGGCTTATCAATGCCCACACCCACACAATCACCAATATTCTAAGAGGTGTGTCTGACGACTTAAAGCTAAGGGATTGGCTCGAGAAGAGTGTCTGGCCTGCTGAAGCAAGAATTGATGATGTATACTATGGCAGCTTGCTTACCTGTCTGGAGAGCATAAAGTCAGGAGTTACCTGCTTTGTTGATATGGGCTTTCAAATAGAGAGAGTGCTTAAAGCAGTCCGAAAGGCAGGTATGAGGGCTTTTCTCGGAATCGGTATGATTGACAATGACAAGAGAGAAGAAGCAAACAAAAAGCTCAGAGAAACAGAACAGTTTATCAAAAGTTACAAGCAAAACGAACTTATAAAGCCAACAGTGGCACCTCATGCTCCATATACATGCTCAAGCTATCTGCTTAGGGAATCTGCCAAACTGGCAAAAAAGCATGATGTTCTGCTGCAGATTCATCTGCTTGAAACAGAATCTGAAATAAAGGAGATTAGAGCCAGATTCAATAAGCCGGTTATTAGCTATCTAGACGAACTGGGCTTGTTACACGATAAGCTTCTCGCAGCCCATATGTGCTGGTTGAATGAAGAGGAAGCAGTTCTATTAGCTAAGCGCAAAAGCGCAATAGTACACTGCCCTACAAGCAACATGAAATTAGCTACCGGCTCCAGGTTGAGATTAGAGGTTCTTAACAAGCTAAATATAAGGAGCTGCCTTGGCACTGATTCAGTAGCTTCCAATAATAATCTCGATATGCTTGAAGAACTCAAAATAGCAGCACTGCTGCACAAATTTGCACTGAAGGACTCTACTGCAGCTCCTCTACAGCAACTGATTGACATGGCAACATCCCAGCCAGCTGAAATCCTTGGTATTAAGGCAGGCAGGATAATGCCCGGATTTCTCGCTGATATAGTAACAATACACTTGAGGAACCCGAGAGCAATTCCATTCACCAAGTCCAATATCCTATCACATATTGTTTACTCTTTAAGCGGCTCTGATGTCTCTGATGTGATTATAAATGGCGTGGTTGTTATGAAGAAAAGAAGCTTGGTTTTG
>CAYOTZ010000032.1:0-6785 GCA_964407035.1 uncultured Methanosarcinales archaeon
GGTATTGTTTTTAGCTTGGTAATCAGGGGCAGAGACCTGTTGAAAACAGCTATTGGTTTGTGGTTCCTGTCACATAGTGGGGTTAACTTTGTTCAATTAGTCTTTAACAGGAAAAAAAATGGTAGCTCAAAGCAATAAACCAGAGCTATCAATAGTTATAATAACAAAGAATGAAGAGAAATATTTACTCAGAGTTCTAAACTCTATAAAAAAACAAAAATTCAAGGATTACGAAATAATCGTTGCAGATTACAATTCTACAGATAACACAAGGCATATCGCTCTGGCTAACAGGTGTTGTGTGGTGCAAGGCGGGTTACCGCCAGTGGCTCGTAATAACGGGGCTAAGGCAGCAAGAGGCGATTACATCTTGTTTCTTGATGCAGATGTTGTGCTCCCTGATGATTTTCTACCTTATATCTTGAACAAACTAAAGATAGAGAATGCTGGCTTGGCTGTTTTTTGTGCAAGGCCAATAGATGGCAGGCCTTTAGACGCTATTGGCTTTTGGCTCTGGAACTTCCTCATGAGAGTTTTTCTTAGGCTCAGGCCCTTGGGCAATGGGCATTGTGTGCTTGTTCGTTCTGAACTTCATAAAAAGCTAAAGGGGTTTGATATTTCGTTAAGCATGGCAGAGGACATAGATTATTTCAGGAGAGCCAGTGAATCTGCTAAGCTAATATTGATATGCGATAGGAAAGTTTATATGTCAATGCGGCGCTTTAAAGCCCGTGGGTACTTCAAATTGGGACTTAAAATGTTGTTCTCCACTTTGCTCTGTCTAATCTTTTGGCGTCCAAAAATCAGGATGCGCTATTTCTAAGCTTATAAGCCAAGGCAAAATATTTAAAGATAATGTGTTCTATCTTTTCAAAAAGAGGCAACACAAAATGAACAAATCTGGCATGTCCCCTCTAATAGCAACTGTACTTATGATTGGCTTTGCTGTATCTCTCGGTGCTGTCATAATGAATCTCGGTAGCAGAATAACTCCGCCTGCTAAGAATGTGACCTACAAGTGCGCAGACCTTAGCTTTGGTGTCCACAAGTTTTCTGATGGCAACTATGATATATGCTATACCAACAAGTCACTTGCCTTTACTGT
The DNA here is from genome assembly GCA_964407035.1 of uncultured Methanosarcinales archaeon. Classification (GTDB taxonomy): domain Archaea; phylum Nanobdellota; class Nanobdellia; order Woesearchaeales; family B29-G15; genus B29-G15. The sequence continues at coordinate 1,106 of CAYOTZ010000032.1, forward strand.
GGAGGCATACCGTGGCGAGATAGACGGGCTAAAGCTGATAGTGTTCTTTTCAGGGCCCAAACCGCCTATAAAGAAAGATAATGTATTAAAAGAAAGATTAAAACCAGGTGATCCTCAAAAGATAACAATACCTTACTCCCCAGAAAAACAGGGTGAGATAAAGGAGGTTCAGCTTTACCCTATAATAGGCAAGGACGAGTTTGCTCATTTATGTAACACAGCCCCTGTGTCGATTACTTCTGTTAGCCAATGTTAAATGAGATGAAGATTGAGATAAGCCTGGAAGAGCCTTTGGAAAAGAGTGCTGCCAGATATTTTGAGCGCTCAAAAAAGAGCAAGAGAAAACTAGAAGGCGCCAAAAAAGCTCTTCTATTAACAAAGGAGATGCTACTAAGAACAGAAAAAACAACGAAACAGAAAGCTGCTGTAAAACCCAAACCAAAATCCGAGTGGTATGAGAAGTTTAGGTGGTTTTTCAGCTCTAAGAACAAGCTTGTTATTCTTGGTAGAGACGCCACTACAAATGAGATTATTATAAAGAAGCACACAGAAAAGCACGACATTGTGTTCCATGCAGAAACAGCCAAATCACCTTTCTGCGTTGTCAAACTCTATGGCAACCCACTTGATGAAGACACCAAACTTGAGGCAGCTATAGCCACTGCTGCCTATTCATCTGCCTGGAAGGCTGGATTAACAAGCTCAGATGTGTTTATGGTTAAGCCAGAACAGGTTTCTAAAAAAGCACCTTCTGGTGAGTATCTCACTAAGGGCGCGTTTATGATATACGGAAAAAAGGAGTTCATAACTGTGCAGATAGAACTCGCCATAGGTGTTACAAAAGAGGGCAAGATAATGTGCGCCCCCATCTCTGCAGTTCAGGCACATTGCGATAAATACAAGCTTTTAGTGCCTGGCAGGGAAAAGTCATCTGCTATAGCAAAGAAGCTGCAAAAGATTTTAGGGTACGACTGGCTTGACGATATCATAAGAGCATTGCCAGCCGGCGGTTGTGAGCTAAGATGAAAGCGCTTGAGCCAGCTAAACTTGATTTCAGCAAACAGAACAGTGAGCACAAGGGTGAAAACGGCAGAATAGTTGTTATTGGTGGCAGTCCTGATTATGTTGGCTGTGTTTATCTTGCTGCCCTTGCAGCGCTTCGTTCTGGGGCTGATATTGTTGAGGTGATTGCTCCTGAAAAGGTTGCTTGGGCTATTAACTGCTCGACTCCAGACCTTATAACACACAAAGTCAAAGCTGAGTATCTTGGCATACCTCATTTCAATGTTATGAAAAATGTAATAAGCAGGGCAGATGTGCTGCTTTTTGGTAATGGGCTTGGCACAAGAAGCAGCACAGCCCAGCTTGTTAATAAGTTGTCAGAATTTAATGGTTTTAAGGTTATAGACGCTGACGCGCTGAAGCTCCTCAAACTAAAAAACTTGACTAATGCTGTCCTAACCCCTCATTTCTATGAACTTAAACAGTTGCTCAGCAATAACAAAATTAGGTTTACAAACACGTCTAGCCATGAGATGCTTGCAAGCAGCACCCAGCGCTTGTTAAAAGAATTCTTGGTCCAGAATAATGTTGTATTGCTTAAAGGCAGAACAGATTATTTGATAACCAAAGAAGAAGTATTTTATAACAAGCTTGGCAATAGTAGATTGCGGGTTGCTGGAACAGGCGATGTGCTAGCAGGCGTTGTTGCAGGGGTTCTTGCCCAGACAAAACATATTGTTAGCTCAGTAAGGATTGCCTTGCCTGCTCTCTGTAATGCTGCTAATATGCTGTATAAAGAGAAGCAAGGTGCTTTCCTGGCATCTGAACTTCTTGACCACCTTCATAGGGCAATATTTAAATAAAAGATTTTTATTTCAGGAAAAAAAGAGGTAAAATGGACATATTTACACAGCTCGGCATCATACTTTTGATTACTTCTATAGTTGCTCTTTCTTTCAAACGCTTAAAACAGCCTCTCATACCTGCATATGTTACTGCAGGTTTGGTGATACCCATAATTGCCGGTGTGTTTAATGTTACTTTCAGCACAGAGACGATTTGGACAATGTCTGAAATCGGAATTGCTTTTCTTCTATTCATTGTTGGGCTAGAGATAGAGATTAGACAGTTAAAAACAGTTGGCTTGGCGTCCTCACTCGGCGGCTCTATAATCTCGGTAATAATGTTTATTGCCATGTTTCTTGTTGCGTTAATTTTGGGCATAACACCAGCACATGCAGCTTATATCGGGCTGATTTTTGCATTTAGCTCCACAATGGTTGCAATTAAGTTGCTCTCTGATAAGCGCGAACTTGGCACACTACACGGCAGGATAGCTCTTGGGCGATTACTAACAGAAGATGTTCTTGCTATTGTGGTCATTACTATGCTAACTCCGAATAATTCTAACTGGTTTGTTTTCTTGTTCGGTTCTCTTTTTAAGATTCTCGTAATAGGGTTTGGTTCTTATATAGTAGCCAAATACATTTTGCCAAGAATAGTGAAATTCGCTGCGACTAACCAAAAGTTGTTGTTTTTGGTAGCGATAACTGTTTGTTTTACCACAGCAATAATAGTTGAATGGTTTGGTCTGTCTATTGCGATTGGTGGCTTTATAGCAGGTGTCATCCTGGCAAACACCCCCTTTAATGTGGAAATCATAAGTCATGTAAAGCCGCTCCGAGATTTTTTTGCTATTTTGTTCTTTGTTTCGCTTGGTATGGAGATAAGGCCGGCTATGTTGTTCAGCGTTCTATTACCAATGCTAACCCTGCTACTGGTTTTCTATCTACTTAAGCCCTTTGTCGGGTTTCTTGTGGTGCGGTTCTTTGGCTATACTCAAAGCACATCCTTTCTCTCTTCAATAGCACTAAGCCAGATTAGTGAGTTCTCCTTGATAATCGCTTTCATTGGCAAGAGCTTGGGCTACATAAACAATGAGATTTTCAGTTTGATAATTGCTATTGCAGTTGTTACAATAGTAATTAGCTCATACCTTATAAAGTACGATAGAAAAGTGTTCAAGACTATGCGACCAATGCTTGACAAGATTGATATATTCAAGCACAGAGAAAAGGCATTGCATTACATGCCAAAGGAAATGAGTTATGATACTTTGCTTGTTGGCTACAACCGGCTGGGTTATCACATACTGAAAAAACTCAGCAATACAGGCAGGAATGTGCTTGTTGTGGATTTCAATCCAGAAGTAATCCAGCATCTGAAAAACAGAAAAATACAATGTTTGTACGGTGATATAGGCGATATAGAGATACTTGAGAGGGTAAAAGTATCCAATCTGGAGCTTGCAATCTCCACCGTGCCAGAGTTATACGACAACAAGCTATTGATACGGTATATAAGAAAGCGGAACCATAAAGCCATTATAATAGCAACGGCACAAACAGTTGAGGATGCTTTGGAGCTTTATGATGCAGGAGCGGATTATGTTATAGTGCCACATCTGCTAGGTGGCGAGTATGTCTCGCTGCTTTTGGACGATTTTACCTCTGACATGCGAAAACTGATTGACGCAAAGCTAAACCATATAAGAGAACTAAAGCAGAGAAAGGCACTTTCAAGGAAGCATCACTTTAAATTACCACTCTAATATAATAATAAACCTTTATAAGCAACAAAAAGGATTTTATTAATATGGCAGATAATGACTGGCTTTTCGAGAAGAAGAAACTGCTCGTGAAATACGGCTTCATAAAAGAAGCTTACAAAAGCAAGTTCGCTGGCAAGAGTGTAAAAGAGATGGAAGCGTTGGTAAAGAAGATGACAAAAAGTGAAATAAACAAGTTTGCTGATGTTGAAAAAGCAGAGATAGTTCGTGGCAAGATGCTTGAAACTGGCTATCCCAAATCACTTGTGAGAAATCATCTTGTGTTTGAGACAACTAATGAGCCGATTGAAGATGCGTATTACTTCCAGAGAGACATGATAAGAACCGACTTCCATTTCGAGAACTTCTATAAGCTTGTAGATGTGTTTGCTGCTTCTGAACAATCTTCTATGTGGGGAGTTTCAGAACAGAGATTGGGGCTGCAACAGGACAAGGTGTCCCAGTATCTTAAAGGAATAAGTGAGATGATAAAGGCTCTTTTCCAGATTGTCAGAGAGCTGAGAATAATAGATGAGAGATTATCCTACTACTATGATATAGAGAATGACACTCCTACATCGCTCAGTTCTGAGATAACCTTAAAGGGCGTATGGATTGACCAAGTTGAAGGTGGCTCAAAAAACCCGGCTTCTGTCTATGGCTTGGCTAACACTGTGGGTTTTGCTACTTTACCTGACCTGTTTTTTAGAACACAGGTAAAGGACTTAAGCAAGCTTGACGAGCAGGTTCACAAGATAGACGTGAATGAAAAGGTCAAAGAGGTTCTAAAGAGAAAACTGAGGCAGTTTTATGAATGGAAGAGAAGGACTTTCAAGGAGCTGCAGCAGAGGCGACGCTTTACTTTGAAATATTTGAGGCAGCACTATGACACAATCAAACTGTATATATCATGGATAAAGCCCTATTTGCGTAACATTGAAAAATTGCAGCTTGACAGGCGCAAGATGGATAGTGTGGACATGGTTAGCTCTTTTGAGGGCGCTATGTCTGAGGTCGAGTTCCTTGCAACCAAAGCAATGGCTTCTGTGAATTCCTGTCTGCTCCTGAATTTCATATTCAGAACAAGACCCACTTTAGCTTATCACGCCGAGGGTTATCAGCGTGGGCCCTTACACCTCGGCAGAGTTGAAATTACCTTTAGGGCATATGCTTGGGATGACCAGCAGGTTGCTAATTTCATTAAGATGACAGAAGAGGAAAATATGCAGATGCTTACCACGATTGACAGGTCACTTGAGGAAGCGATGAACGCTCTTGGTGACGAGCTTTTCAAGTATCTTGAAGAAGCAGGTGAGGAAATGATACCTAAGGAGAAGCCAGCTGCTAACAAGAAAAAAAAGTACGACATTGTTGGAAGTGCCAAGTCATACATAGAGCCCTTTTCAGCAATCTTCAGCGGTTTCAGGGAGCTGTTAGAAGCGTTTGGATTTGCCGACGTCTTTGGTAGCAAGCAAGGCAAGAAGAAGCTATCGAAATCATTTGATAGGAAAAATGCAGCCTCTGATGCCAAGCGCTGGGTTTGGATGGCTTACAAGAACTATAAAAAGGCAAGAAAGATGATTACCTGGTAAAAATGGCTGACTATTATTTAAAGGATTACGGAACTCCGATGGACAGGAACTACTATGGTGTGAATGCTTATGGCAATCCAGACCTGAGCGCTCCCTGGGCTGAGAGTATAGAAATAGGTAAAATAGGTATAAGCACACCGCCGATGAAGGACCAGCTACAGAGCTTGAAGGCAAGGATATTTCAGGGTGCGCAGAAAGTAGAGCTTGGGTTCATGGGTAAAGGCAAGGGCTCTAAAAGTCAAGGAGCCACGACGCCTGAGCAGATTGGGATGGATGAGAGGATGGATATAAAGAAGCTTGCAGAGTTGAATAAGGTTAAGCTTTCAGCTCATGTTACTACTGCTGTTGGCAATCTCTCAGGTTTTACTGAGAGGGGGTTCTCTGAGGAGGCGAGAGAGAAAGCAATGCACGAGATAAAGCGCACAATAGATCTAGCAGCTGATGTTACCCAAGGTGGCCCTGTGGTGGTGCATCTCGG
>CAYOTZ010000033.1:0-6765 GCA_964407035.1 uncultured Methanosarcinales archaeon
ATGCAAAGTTCATCCTTGCTATTGAAACAGCAGGCATGCATCAGCGACTGGTGAAGCACGCTTACTGGAAGAAAGCAAACTGCATACTTATTAGTATGGGCGGAGTGCCTACGAGGGCTTGCAGGCGCTTCATTCGACAGTTGAGCGAGGAAGCCAAGATACCTGTGTATGGGTTTGTTGACGGTGATATGTATGGTTGGTGTAATATCTACAGGACGCTGAAGGTGGGTTCTGGTAATGCTGCTCACATCAATAGGTATTTCTGCGTGCCTCATGCCAGACTTTTTGGAATAACAACTCAGGACATTCTTAAGTATGACCTGCCAACGCATCCACTGACAGAGATAGATATAAAGCGAGGCCTGGACGCTTTGAAGAACGACCCTTTTGTTAAACGCTATCCTGCTTGGCAGAAGAATATCAAAGAGCTTATAAAAATGAAGAAAAGGGCAGAGCAACAGGCCTTAGCAAAGCATGGTTTGAATTATGTTATAGAAAGGTATCTTCCAGACAAGCTGAAGCATCCAGAAACTTGGCTGCCTTAGATTATATTTAAGAATACAACGATATTCGCTTTCTGTTTAACTTGTAACCTTAACTTGACAAATCTCCTATCATATATAGATTCAAGATTTTTAGACTGAGCACAAGCCCCAATGTTTCGAGAAATCCGGTTAAGCCAATTAAGGTTCTGGCAGCCCAATAAATAATAGAGGAATTAAAAAGATTAAGCTCACATTTGGAAGCTTCTTTGAGTTTTATATCTCTTTGGGACTGCATCGAGTTGGAAAAATTAAATGTTAGTAAGTGCTTTAATAGAGTTGAGCTTATTCCTGTAATACTGCATCAAACTGAAGAGATAACCACAACCTGTTTGATAATCAAAAAGGGCAAGAAGAAACTGGTCTATATGCCCTGCGACCCAAAGCCATATGCATGTTTGGATTTTTTGCATGATTGTGATTTTTTTATTATGGCTTCATCGTTCTTTAGCATCTGAAAAAAACTCAAGATGATAGTTCTGAACCACACTCACTCTGGCAAGAGATAGCATTACATATATATATGAATTCGTTTAACCTTCTTTTCGTTAAAACTATAAGTTTATCATCACTATTATAACTTCAAGTTCTGGTAGGTTTTTGTGGTCTAATGGAAATGGACTTAATGGCCAAAGCAAAAAAAAGAAAAAAAGAAGTAGCCAGAGGGATCCTAAATGAAATTTGAAGATGATTGAACTGATGATAACTCAAAGAATTAGTAACATCTGATTAATTAAATTATTCTTACTTTAAGGAGCATTCGCTTCTTTTCATTTTTAACCTATGTGTAAATAATTTTTCCTTCACAATTTTATCTCTTTGATGCCCATGGTGTATTTCTGGAGCGGTTTGGGAATATCAATTGTGTTCTTCTTCGGGTCATAGTAATTCTCAGCAATAGCGCATATTAACCTTTCTACAGCCACAGCTGTCCCGTATACATTCCTAATAAGTTCCTTCTTACCATTTGGCACTCTGTACCTGAGTTTCAATTTTTCAGAAACCCAAGTTCCCATGGTTGCTATTGAGTGTGTTTCCCTGTACTTCCCTTGTGCCGGGAACCATGTTTCTACATCTATCTGTATCAGTGCCCTTTTATCCATGTCATAGCTTGGTAATATTACAGCACGATTAGGCAATCCAAGTGACAGGAGGAACTCTTGAACATCATCTGTAATTCTGTAAACCTCCTTGATGTCTTGGTCCTTCTTTAATATGGAATGTAGCTCAACTTTGTGGAATTGCCTTACCCTGAATATGCCCCGAGTGTCCTTGCTATGCGCGCCTGCTTCTCGCCTGAAACAGGGACTCCAGGCAGTAATCCTGATTGGCAAATCCCCTGGTTCAAAGATTGTATCCTCATAATAGGCAATAATTGAATGTTCAGAAGAAGGGATTAGCAATAGCTTATCCTTTTCAATCTCAAATATAGTATCCTCAAATGCCTCAAAATATGTTATCTTTTCTTCTACTTCTTTCCTCATTAAGTATGGGGTTATCATAAGCTTATCAGCATAACCTTTCTTGGTGAAAAATTCAATCGCGAACATGCTTATTGCAAAATTTAAAAGAACAAGCTCGTCAAACAAATAATAGAATCTTGAAATAGCTATTTCTCCTGCTTTTTTCTGGTCAATGAGTTTTCCAACAAGATTATAGTGATGATACGGTTCGTAAGATATTTCTTGGTAGTCTACATTAGGATATTGCTTCTTAAAACTCCCTATTAGCTTTTTCCAAACTTTTGGTTTGCCTAGGTATTTTAAAGCTTTCTCATGTTTTTCTCCGATCCCGACAGGAACCTCTTTCGATAACCAATTTGGCAGAAATAGTTCTATGTTCTTAATATCTGCTTCAAGTTTTTTAATTTTATCACTATTCCTCTGGATTTCGCTTTTCACGCTTTTGGATTCCTCTATCAATGCGGTATTTTTGGTCCTACTGTATTCCCTGCTGAGCTTGTTCAGCTTCTCTCTCAGCTTTTGCAATTGGAAGTTGAGCTTTCGCCACTCGTTGTATATCTTAATTCCCTTCTCAAATTCAGGTATTATCGTTTCGGCATTTTTCTGTGCCAAACAAGTTTTATACTCATCAGCATTATCTATTAACTCTTTTATTCTGGGCATATAATTCACCTAATTCTTTGAATAGGGCTTGAGTGTTGTCTGTTACTTTTAAATTTTGTCCTAGACTCAATTATTTAGATTTATAGATTTCTTTAACTCTCTTTTTTATATGCCGGTATCTTTCGGGTTGCAGGAAAACAGATGAATATGAAGAGTGGTCTAAGCTTAGTGAATAATCACTGAATTAAGCTCAGGCAACTAACAGGCATTTAACAGAGCCATATTCAGAAAGATTTAAAAATATACTCTCAAGCATCTGAACATGGGCCCGTAGCATAGCCTGGACAATGCGGCGGCCTTCTAAGCCGCAGATCGGGGGTTCGAATCCCTCCGGGTCCGTTAGGTGCTTAAAGGGAAAAATAGTGAGATTAATAGGGACGCAAGCAACGCTGATTCTGAATGTTTTATTATCCCACTCCAAATAGAAAAGGAAAAACTTTTTATATCGTTTGTATGCAATTACTCGTATGTCAAACAAAGCATTAGTTGTTTTCTATTCATGGACAGGCAACACTAAGAAAGCAGCCCAAGAGATAGCTAAAATACTCAAAGCTGAAGTCGATGAAATTTCTGAGTTAAAACCTCGCAAGCGGATATTTTTGAACTGGCTGAGAGCAGGTCGTGATGCATTGTTTGGTAGAACAACAGAAATAAGGTTCAAAACAGACCCAAAGAAATACAATATTGTTGTGGTAGGCACTCCAGTATGGGCTGGCAGACCTGTACCTGCTATTACATCTTATCTGAGAATAAACAAGCTAACAAAAGTGGCATTTTTTTGCACATGCTCATTCTCAACAGGCCGCACCTTCAAAGTTATGGAAAAAATAAGCAACATTCCTGTAGCAACTCTTTGCTTGAAAAACAAACAATATGACAAGAGAAAAATAAGGCAATTCTGTTGCACAGTATCGAAAGCTTTTTAATAGTGTCTTGGAATACCAAGCATCATGTCATTACTCTGGCTAAAAGATGTTAGTGTTAAGGTAACAGACACCAATAGGCTGATACTGAACAAGCTCAACCTTAAACTAGAAAAAGGTAATGCCTATGTGCTCTTTGGCCCAAATGGTTCTGGCAAAAGCACCTTGTTGTCAACAATAGCTGGACTGCCGAATTTCAAGCTTGTTAGCGGCTCAATACTTTTCCGAGGAAAAGACATCACAAAGCTTGATGTTTCAGAAAGAGCCAAACTCGGTATTTGCCTCGGCTTTCAGATGCCACCCGAAGTGTCAGGGCTAAAACTGAGCCAGCTGATAAAAATATGTGCAGACAAGAGCTACCGTGCTTCAGAGATAAGAAAGATAACCAGAAAATTTAAACTCGAAAAACACCTTAGTAGGGATGTTAACTTGAACTTCTCAGGAGGAGAGAGAAAGAGAGCAGAACTGTTGCAGTTGCTTCTTATGATGCCCAAGCTGATGCTGTTGGACGAACCTGATTCTGGTGTGGACATAGAAAGTTTAGAGCTGATAGGCGACTCTATTAATAACTATGTGAAAAAGGGCGGCACAGCACTTATTGTTACTCACCACGGCAATATACTCAAACACATGAGGGCAAGGCATGGTTTTGTTCTTATTCATAGCAGTATACAATGTCAGGGTAATCCATTTAAGATACTAAAAAACATAGCTGAAAATGGTTATGACAGCTGTGTAAAATGCAAAAAGACGAGAATTTAGAGGAGATAGGCTTCACAAAGGAAGTTGAGAAGAGAGCTGGCAGTTATTTGCTGGACAACAACCGACTAATTATGAACGCACTGAATAGGGCAGTTAAGGGAAAACTCAAGCTGCTCGATACAAGAGATGCCTTGAGGAAATACAGCTGGTTGAGAAAATATTATTGGAGCATTCTCTCAAAAAACAAAGATAGCTATACCAAGCAAGTAGCAAAGGATTTTAACGGTGGATACTTTATTCGCGTGCTGCCAGAATCGGATATAACTCTGCCTTTGCAGACATGTTTGATGATGACGAAGCCAGGTTATGTTCAAAAAGTGCATAATATAGTTATAGTCGAGGAAGGAGCAAAACTCAATATCCTTTCTGGATGTGTGACTCATCCGATGTCTGGTTCTGCAATCCATCTCGGAATGTCAGAGTTCTTTATAAAAAAGAAAGCTTATCTGAATTTTACTATGATACACAGGTGGAACCTGACTACAGAGGTTTATCCAAGAACAGTTGCGCTGTTAGAAGACAAAGCCCAGTTTGTATCCAATTATTTATGCCTGAATCCTGTCAAGAAACTGCAGATGTACCCGAGTGCTATATGCAAAGGCAAGGGCTCTGCAGTGGAGTTCAATAACCTCATATATGCAGCTGATACTTCAAGAATAGATATAGGCTCTGAAGTAATCCTTGAAGGTAAGTTATCCAAGGGCAAGATTCTCTCAAGAGCCATTGTTGCAGACCGTGGAAAGATTATTGCGCGAGGCAGGTTGGTTGGTAAAAATACCTGCAAGGCACATTTAGAGTGCCGTGGATTGGTATTGTCTGAAAAGTCCAAGCTGTATGCTATACCAGAACTCATGGCAAAACACAACGACTCAGAACTCTCCCACGAGGCAGCTGTCGGTAAGATTTCTGAAAAAGAGATTGTCTATTTGATGAGTAGGGGCTTGTCAAGGGATGAAGCAATCTCTACCATAGTTCGCGGCTTCATGGATACCAGCATACTTGGGCTACCGAGGAGTTTGCAAAAGCAAGTGAGATGGCTTACTGAGAGAGTAACAGAAGGATTATAAAAAGAGGATTAAAGAATAATCTTTTTGCCAGGTGCTCTCGGAAAGATAGTTACCTCATCTATGTGCTTTGCCCCTGTTAGGAACCTTACCAGCCGCTCAATGCCAAGCCCACCGCCGGATGTTTTTGGCACCTTGCCTGTCTTCAGAAGTTCTAAGTAGTGCTTGTATGGAGTTAAGTTCGTTCCTCGTTCTTTCATCTTTCTAACAATTTCTTCGTATTCATATTCTCTTTCACCACCTGACAATGCCTCGCAAAAGCCCTCTGGCCACACCAGATCATAGTTGTGGTAATAGCCGCGTCTGTGCTTATCTTCCCTGTCGTAAAACTCGCGCTTGAAGTCAAGCAACCAAAAAGGTTCTCTAGCTTTCTCTGACAGTGCTCTCTCAAACTCTGGACCATGGCGTTCTACAGCTTCTTTTGACTCATACACCTTGAACGAACCCTTTGGAACTGTAAGCTTCCTACCAAGATGCTTCAACTCTTCTTTGCATTCCTCTTTCACTTTAGCTATTATATGCTTCACCAAGCCCTCCACGAAACTCATGAACTGCCACTTATCGTAGCCCTTGAACTCCATTTCTAACTGGGTAAACTCTATGAGGTGCCTGCCACTTCTCGCTCTTTGCTTAATCTCAAGCCGAATGTTGGGTGAAAAGCAGTAAAACGCTTTTAACTCGCCCATTAGCACAAGCGGCTTGTGCACAGTTATGCTCTTCGTCAGCTTGAGCCTCTGGCCATAGTAGCTAATTTCTGCTTCGAATACTTCGTGGTTCAGAGGGTCTGTTATGGGCGAAAGCAGTATGGGCATTATTTGCGGAATTCTGTGCTTTGCCATATAATTTGTTATCACTCTAAGAGCAGTTGTTTGAACTGTTAATATGTCTGGCAATTTCTCGGACCTTAATCTTTTCATTATTTGTTTAACCATTTTAACTACCTCCTGATTTTTTTGGCTGATGAAATTTTAGAGCAATAGAACTAGCTATTCATTTTATCAAAGACAATCACGCACTGCGGTTTGGATGTGTGTTTCTTTTTGAACATTTTTACCACAATTAAGCCAAATTACAACTTATTTTAATATTTTTCTGCAGAAAGTAAGAATAAATATTCTATAATTTGGGAAAAATTTAAAAACTTCCGAATATATGTTTAGCTCATGGACGAAAAAGATAAGACAATATTGAGGTATCTTCAGAAGAACGGACGGGCTTCTATACAGGAAATAGCAAGAGCTACAGGAATTCCAATTACCACAGTATACAACAGACTTAGGTTATTGGAAAGCAGAGGTATTATTCAAGGATTTACTGTTTTGCTTGACAAACACAAGCTTGGTAAGAA
>CAYOTZ010000034.1:0-6703 GCA_964407035.1 uncultured Methanosarcinales archaeon
GCTGAAGCTCAATGTGAACAGGGATTTCTTTGAGGTTCTCGAACCAGAAAAGAACTATTTCAATTTCGACCTTGATGGTAAGTCAATCTTTAATCCCTTCGGTAGGTCAAAGATATTTGAGTTCAGAGTCAAAGCTTTAGGATTAAGCCCGGGCTTTTCTCAATCACACTCTGCAAATTTCATTATAGAGGCATGCTATTACTACAACACAGAGCTATCTATTGACGTGTGCGTTGATAAGGATGTGTATAGCACAAGCAATAACCCTAACAAAGCGTGCAGAATTACCATGGTGACACCACCAAGCAGAGGCCAGGGTGCTCCTGTAGAGATTACAAGAATAGAACCAAAGTTCATCACAGAGGATGCTGGGATAACGCCTCAGTATATCATCTATGTTCGCAATTCTGGAAGAGGTAATGTGTTCAAAAGTGGTGAGATGGAGGTGGCTTGCGGTTCTGGCGAGCTTCAAGAAGACCAAGAGGTATGGAACATAATCACTGTAAAAGCAAAGCTTGGCAACAATGAAATGGTCTGCAGTACAGAAAACGAAGGTTTTTTAAAGCTGGAGGACCACGAAGAAGGTAGCATAAAGTGCAAGCTCAACCAGCCATTACAGATAAACGAAGCGTACAAAACAGAGCTTGCAGTTAACTTGAGTTATGGCTACACTGAAACAGTATCCAGGATTGTAACCATATCAAGGGTATAAAGGTGATAGGAATGAAACACCACACTATTATTATACTATTAATATTGATTCTTGGGGGGTGTGCTACCCCTGGGAAAGGTAAAGATACAAATACGCAAACTCCGGATAGTTATGTCGTAACAGGAACACAGGGTCTTGAGCTGAATTTTGAGCCTGGCTTGCCACCTTCAAGAATACGCGGTGAAGAGCTGCCTATAAGGATAAATGTGAGGAACCTGGGTAAGATAGAAGTAACCAATGCAAAGATAGTGCTCGGTGGCTATGATCAAAACATCATCACAGGATTTACAGGCAGCAGTATCTCAGGTTCCACTATAAGGATAGACAACCTGCCCCCAAGGACATTCTTCAACCAGCAGGGCGGTTATATGACTTATACAATTACAGGCACAATTGCTCAAAATGTAATCACAGGCACTTACTCGCCCACAATAACTGCCACTGCTTGTTATACTTACAAGACAGAAGCGAGTGCAAACCTCTGCATAGACCCAAACCCCTACAACAACGAGCCCAACAAGCCGTGCAGGTTAGGCCAGGTCAACCTGCTGGATAGTGGAAACGGCCAGGGCGCCCCTGTCCAGATAACTAATGTAAATGTGGACTCTTCAACAAAAACAATGACAATAACTTTCTACATAAGGAACTCTGGTGGTGGTTCGCCTTTCGACAGTGCAAAACTGAGTGAGTGTCCTCAAGGGCTAACACCAAACAACAGAGACAAAATCAAAGTGGACTCTGTAAAGGTAGGCAGCACAGACATAACGAGCAACTGCCAACCAGGTAGAGAGCTAACATTATATCAGGGCTCTGGAGTGCTTGTCTGCACCTATGACTTGCCGAGCAGTAGCCCTGGCGCTTATATGACAGAGCTCAGCATTGTGTTGAGTTACGGCTACACAAAGTCAATAATGAGAAGGGTAGAAATAACCAAGAGCTAAAACAGTTCTGCAAAGAGTTTAGCCATAAAGCTGGAAGCTATATAAAATATTCCAATACTTAAGCATACTAGGAAAGGTATGAGCTTAATGCTTGCCTTGGCACTACCCTTTCTTATCGTGGAAACGATTATACTGGCAAAGAACGAACAGATGCTTAGCATAGTCATTGCAAATATCTTGAAATCATTAAAGCTCAAGCCAATACTTCCAAAGCTTATCGGAAAGCTTGAAGACACTGTCTTGGGTATCTCGATGTTAGAGAATATGCTTGTTATCACATTAAGAAGCTGTCCTGTCAAAGCGAAAAGCAAAGGTGCTGCAATACCAGCGCCCACAAGAATGAATATGGCGTAAGTAGAAACATTAGCAGCCATCTCGCGCTTGATTGTTTCTGTGTTCTGAATATTTAAAGCTACTTTATTGAGCAAATCTCCTATCTCGCCACCAGAGTTCACTCCCTCGATAATGAGGGCTACTGCTCGCTTCAATGTGGGCGAATTGTATCTCGATGCGAATTCTGAAAGGGCTATCTCTAGTGGTTTACCACTCATTGTCTCTTTGGATACCTTGTCTATCTCCTTTGCCAAAACTCCAAACCTGGGACGAACAGCGTGCCACAATGCCTTTTCTATTATCATACCAGCACGCACATTTGCCGAGGTTAGTTGTAAGAAGTCAGGTAGAACCGCTTCTATCCTGCGTGCCCTGTAGTAAGCCCTGATGTCCAGAACTAACACCAGCAAGAGCCACAACAAGAAAAGCATCAAAGGGAAGCCAAGCATCCATAATAGAGCAAGCACAATAAACATGTAGCTCAAGTAGAATTCCCATTCGAAAAGGAACATATATAGCAAGAAAACTGAAGCAACTGCAACAATTAGGAAGGTCAACTTAATTATGTTAAGCTTGACTTTGTCTACTGGTTTGTAGATACCTGCTATGATTAACCCCTTCTCAAGCTTTTTCTTCCAAATTGCTTGCTTCTTTTTCCTGTTACGAAGCTGCTTTTTTTTCATTTTTAGATTTCAACTGCTGGCCTCTGAGATTTTATTATGCTGTAAAACATGAATTGCAAGAACATAAAAAGCCCTGCCAAGCTCAAAAGCGCACTAAGGTCAAGCTTTATGCCAAGAAAAATGCTGACAATTACCAACATAATGGTGCCAATCGAGGGTAGAATAATGGCAACAATCATATAAAACATAGCTATGGGATTGAGCTTCCTCCCGTATTCCTTTACCTCTATCAGCTGCTCTCTAACAATCTGGTCTACAAGTGCACTCAATGCAGGCGCTATATCAGCCCCAGTAACCAAGCTGTTTAGTATCTGCACAAGCAATCGCCGCAAGTTCTGTGAGGGTGTCTTCTGTATCGCCTTGTTCAGTGCTGTTTCCAAGGGAGTTCCAAAGTCAACATCTTTAATAATATCATCAAAATACTTGCCTATAAGCTCAAAATTCTTTGCACAGCTTTTAATGGCATTGTATATGGGCACTCCTGACTGAAGCTCTATTATGATGTAACGACCTGCAAAGATAATCTCTTTGCTTATCTCTCGCTGAATCTTTATAGCACGAACAGCAGGGTATTTTAGGGTGTACCAAAAGCCAAAGAAAAAGGCAGCCATAGTTACTAAGACAATCGTTAGTGTAGAGAATTTAACAAGTGTTGTGAGGCCAAGCCCAATAAGAAAGAAACAAAAAGCAAACAGGACAGCCATATTGAGGCATCTCTTAATAAACTCCTCGGATGTCTTGTGTATCTCAGCCGCATTTAACTCTTGCTCAAGCTCAGGAAATTTTGAAGCGAGATACTTGAGCAGATTGCCTGGAATTCTAATCACCCAGCGGCTTGTTCTTCTCTACCAGCTTCATAAACTTCTCATGTTGAGTATAGTAAGATCCCATAACCTTACCAACTTCATCAACCATATTTATCCCTTGGTTCAGCATCCACAGCAAAACCTTCTCTTTCTCTTTAAGGTCAGTAACTATCTGTCTGTTGGACATTCCTGTGAATAACTCCAATTTTGAAAAAAGAGTGGATTTTGACTTAGCTCTCCTACTGCTTATCGCCTCCTTTAGCACATCGGTCTCTTCGAACTTGCCTGTTGACTGGTTGAATCTCATCAGTACTTGAGCTTCGCCCTTTTCAGTAACCTCTGCAAGCTCAAAAGTTTTTCTTATGCCAGTTCTCCTGTTCCTATACTGGACAAGGATAACTGAAATTGCAGGCAGCATGCTCTTTGGTATGTTAATGGGTGGCGAGGTCAATCTTGTAACTGCCTCTTTGGCAGTATTCGCGTGCACAGTAGCGTAAACAGAGTGGCCTGTATGCATTGCTTCAAATAGCACTTCTGCCTCTCTCTGTCTTCTTATCTCGCCCACAATAATTTTGTCAGGTCTCATTCTTAAAGAGTTTACCAACAAATCGAGCATTGTTATGCCACCCTTTCCTTCTGGGTTTGGGACGCGGGTTATCATGGGTATCCAGTGAAGGAACTTTGGCAACCTTATCTCGTGAGTATCCTCAATAGATATGATTCTTTGGTTGGGTGGAAAGAAATTTGCCACGACATTCAGCATTGAGGTCTTACCAGACGCTGTGCCGCCCGCAATTATCATGCTCAGGTCGTATTCAACACACAACCAGAGCAGGGCTGCTATCCTAACAGAAACTGTTTCGTTGGATAAGAAGTCAGTAATCGTCCATGGCTTAGAAGCAAACCTACGCAAAGTAATAGTATTGCCCTTTAGTGATATAGGTGCAAGAGTTGCATTAACCCTTTCACCTGTTGCAAGGTTTGCGTCCATCAATGGGTAAAGCAATGAGATTTGCCTATCAACTTTCCTGCCTATCATAGTTGAGAAGTGCTTGATCTGGTCTTCTGACCTTACATAAACATTTGTTTTCAACCAACCGAAGCGCCTGTGATAAATCCAAATAGGTTCTTTTGCACAGTTGATTGCAATTTCCTCAAGCTCGTGGTCGTCACGCAATATCTCAATCCTACCCATTCCCAAGCACTTCTGTATCATATAGGCAGTGAGAATATCAAGCTCCTCTTCATCGAGGTCTGGAAAATATTTTCTTATAAGAATCTCAATATTCCTCTTGAAACTTTGCTCAAGAGAGCCGTGCTTTGACTCTGAACTAATTTGAGAAACATCAACAGATAGCTCTGAAATCAGCTCGTCACGAATCTCATCCAGTATTAGCTCAGTATGCTCGCTTATTCTTGCTACAGAAACAAAATATGTGGGCACAAAATCGTTGGGAAGTTTTACTATGCTTATGTTAATCGGGATGCCGTTTGATTTGAAATTGTACTTGTGAAGAACAACTGCATCTTTTGGAAAGTTCACTAAATTATTACTTTTTGCTGACATGTTATCCCCTCTTTTTTATTCAGCAATCTTTAGCTTTAATGCTTTGAGTTTGTTTTCAAACACAACTCTTTGCTTCTTCAATTCTTCAAGTCGTTTGCTTAATGAAGCCACATGTTCGTCAGTACTTGTTTTGTCAGCAAACCTGATGGATTTGGCTTCTGAAACAAGCGAGGCTGCTGATATTTCAAGCTGTTCAAAACCAGAGCTAACCTCTGAGATTATCTTGTCTATCTTTTCATCTTTCTTGATGAGCTTTTTAAACTCGATTCTTAGCTTTTTTAGCTTATTTTTGTTAATCTTTGGCTTGTAATCTTCAAGTTTCTTTAGGAGTTCTTGCTCTTTTGTCATAATCTCTGTTTTCTTTCTCTCTAAACTCTGTAACATTGGTTCAATCTCACGCTTCTTCATCTCTAGTGTTCTTTCCAACCTTGTTGCAAAATCTTCAACCTTTCTCAACTCCTTTTTCTTTCTTTCTATATTAATGGTTGAGTCTGCTATCTTGGACTTCAAAGCTGATAACTCCTTTTGTAAGTTTTCTATACTATGATAAATCCTTGATTGTCTATCTTGAATGTGTTCGCTTTCTTGTAGCTCATTGCTCAACTCCTGTTTTATTTCAGTTAGCTCTTGCCCAAGATTTGAGAATTGCTGTTTATAGCCGGCTAACTCCTTTTTTAACCTATCAATAACATGTGCTGTTCTGTGTTGCTCTGAGGTTAACTTGCTATGTATAGAGCGCCTAAGCTGAACCAAATCTTCAAGCTCTCTGAACTGCTCCTTGTCAAGTTTCAGCTCCTTCTCAAAGTTCTGCTTGAGTTTATCGTACCTCGCCTTAAACTCGTTCAGCTCCTTCAAGCCGATTTCAAGAGTGCTGAGAAAACTCTCAGAGGTCCTGAGAAACGCCTCTCTTGCGTTATAAAACTCCTTTTTCTTTTTTTCGAGTTCTGGTTTTGAGAAACTCTTTCTTATGAGATATGGCTTTGTGAATATGAAACGGATGTCAATCACGTCGCGTTTTACGAGAAAGTTAGCCCATTCCTCAACGAGTTTCCTTGGTACGCCAAGCTGCTTGGCAGCTTCAGTGAAAGAAATTCTGCCCTTTGCCAAAACGAGCTCAACAAGCCTGTCAACACCTGTTGAAATGCTGGAGGTTTTTTTTTCCATTAAGTCGAGAGTTATTCCAGAAATATAAAAAGCTTTCTATGCTGGTATATGTGAACTTACTGTTTGTATAATGTTTTGGGAATTAAAAAAGTTACTAGGCAATTTAGGTAAAGTGTAGTGAATCCTTTTATCCGTTGGTAAATCAGAAGCACGCTTTAAAAAAAGCATACCAAAAATATATTCTTTATATTTAGAAGCATCCATTTTACATATTAAGATGTGAGCGGCTTTAAAAATGTGGATATCAAGCTGTCTTAAGGTTATCTTTCCGTTATTCATATTCTCAATCACTCATGTGTTATTACTTCTCTAATTTTAAATCTTTTAATAATAAGATTAGAGATAATGGCATTTCATGAACTTTTAATCTGAATAACTTGCCAAATACGGTCAAAACAAATTTCTATAAAAGAGTAAGTCGCTAATTTCACCAACCCTTTGCCCTAGAAGTCGTTTTAACTTTTCTGTTACCCAACACTCAAAATGCCTTATCTTCA
>CAYOTZ010000035.1:0-6627 GCA_964407035.1 uncultured Methanosarcinales archaeon
CTAACCTCGTGATAAACAGGCGCCACATTACCAAAACTAGCAGCTCTGTCAAGCACAGCAACAACCTTCTTACCCCTAAGATACTTAACAATGTCTTCCTTTGGGAATGGCCTGAACAACCTGATTTTCAAAGCACCAACCTTCTTGCCCTCTTTGCGCATAATATCAACCACATGCTTGACAGTCCCTGCGGTGGAGTTCAAGCTCACAATCACGAACTCTGCATCTTTCAGAAAATACTCCTCCACTGTTTCATAATGCTTGCCGGTAAGTTCGCCCAGCTCTTCCACAACCTCGTAGAACAAAGGTATGACCTTGCTCATAGCATCTATCTGCTGCCGTTTGTGTTCAAAGTAATAGTCATAGAAATCAAAAGGTCCAGAAGTAATTGGATGGTCAATGTCAAGCAAGTAATGTTCTGGCTTGTATTCGCCGATATACTTTTGGGCTGTCTCATCGTCAATTACATGTAGAGTCTCTAATGAATGAGAGGTTATAAAGCCGTCTTGGCACACCATAACAGGCAGTTTGATCTTCTCTGCAAGCTTTATTGCTATTAGATTATTCTCGTAAACTTCTTCAGCGTTTTCTGAGTAAAGCTGAATCCAACCAGAATCCCGACAAGCCATTGAGTCCGAGTGGTCGCAATGAATGTTGATAGGACCAGAAAGAGCTCTATTTACAACATTCATAACAATCGGTAACCTGTTTGAGGCAGCTATATACACAATCTCGAACATAAGCGCCAAACCATTGGCAGAAGTGGCAGTCATAACACGAGCACCTGCTGAAGATGCACCCACGCAAGCACTCATAGCAGAATGCTCTGACTCAACAGTAACAAGCTCTGAATTCACCAAACCATTAGCTACAAAATAGGCAAACTTGTGCATAATTGGTGTCTGAGGTGTTATGGGATAGGCAGCTACGATATCCGGGTTAATCTGGCGCATTGCCTCGGCCGCTGAATCTGCTCCTGTCATCACCTTTCTAATCCTTCCCATCCTCGCTCACCTTTTTCAT
This sequence comes from uncultured Methanosarcinales archaeon, assembly GCA_964407035.1. Lineage (GTDB taxonomy): Archaea > Nanobdellota > Nanobdellia > Woesearchaeales > B29-G15 > B29-G15. The sequence continues at coordinate 1,024 of CAYOTZ010000035.1, forward strand.
AACTAATGCCTTGACAGGACATTCCTCTGCACATATACCACAGCCCTTGCAGTGTTCATAATCAATGCCCACAACCCTGCCATTTTCCACCTTGATAGCCCCTTCTGGACAGTAGAAATGGCACCTCATACAGTTTATGCATTTCTTGGCGTCAAAAACAGGCATCTCTGTTTTCCAACTGCCTGTTTTTATCTGCACACTGCTACCCGGCTCAGTGATTATGCCTCCTTCAGGTATCTTCTTCCAGGATTTCTTCAAGCTCCATTCACCTTCTCGTACGAAAGCTCCATTGCTTTTATGTTCTTTTTTATAAGCTCTTCTGAAAGTTTGTTGCTGAAATCTTCGACAAATGCTTTCTCAAGCTGTTCAAGAGTAAACAACCCAGCAATCTTACTCAATGCGCCAAGAATGGGCATATTTGGAATGTTCTTGCCAAAAAGGTTAAGTGCTATACCTGTGGCATCCACATAGTAAATCTTGCAACCCTCCAATCTTGATTTGTGTGTGCCAGTTATCTTAGAGGTGTTTACAAGCACAATACCATTAGGCTTTATGTCTGCACAAACATCAATCTCAAACAGCAAGGTTTCGTCTATTATCACAACAATATCTGGGTTGGTAACAGCAGAATGAATCTTTATCGGCTCTTCATCTATCCTGGTAAACGCAAAAACAGGAGCACCTGCACGCTCAGGCCCAAACTCTGGAAAGGCCTGAACATATTTTCCTGCCTGAAAAGCTGCCTCAGCAGCAAGATAAGAAGCTGTTTTGGCACCCTGACCACCCCTACCAATAAAGAGTATCTCAATCATCTCTTTTCTTTAACATGGAAAAAACAGCCATATATAAAACTTTTGGATTTGTGATACAAAGCTATGGTTTCAGCCACTTACACTCATAATAGGTCACATCACCTTCATCATCAACAATAGCTATAACAAGCTTCTTCTTTGTGGAATGGGCAACCCTGTTCTTGGCTGCGAACTCATACCATGTAAGTTGCTCTGATTCATGGACAGGGTAAAGCACCCATTTAGCATGGTTCTCGCCTGGTCTTACACCCCGTTCATAAACCCGGAAATCTGCCCCGAACTTCAAAGCTGTCTTGCATATATAGCCACGCTCGCGCATGTCCCTGAAAACAGAGTAGCGCATCCAAAATTTTGGTTCGATTTGGGAAGCGAGTTGAAGTAGTTTGTCATAGTTGAGTTTTTTTCTGCCGTCCTTCACTACAATCCTACTCTTCTCTACAAGGTAAAGAGCTTCCAAGAGTGAAAGCTGTATCTGGCCAGTTTCAAGCTTCTTACCGAAACCTGACTTATTCAACAGCTCTCTGCTCTCGTCAGAGTCCTGCAAAATCACGCGTTCTCGTGCAAAAATACCCTTTGCAAGTTTCTTGGGCATACAGCCTTCCAAAATTATCTGTTTTAAATAGTTTTTGATTGCATGATTGTATACAACCAATGAAAGCGTAAGCTTTATAAGTATTAGATTACTACTTAACAGGTGTGAAACTAACTATTGTTACAATCATCCCATCATGGCAAAGGTTTAAAGAGGTCAACTTAACGCAGTACCTAATATAAATGATTTTTTCTATCTTAAAGGCACATCAGAAGGGTCAATAGAGTCAGCAGAGGTATCTATAGAGCCATTTGAAAGGAAAAGTGTTTCCTTAGCAAAGTTGGTTGCAAAAGCTTTTCCTAATTTAGAAGTGAGGGCATTTCAAACCTCTGGCAAAAACCCAGCTGATGAGAGATAAATATACTAGAGTGTGGTTTGCGGATGCAAAGCTGGTGAACCGTTGGTGTATGTGGGGTTAGAGGCAATAATGGGCTTAAATAGTACAGAGGGATGGAGATACGCACCCTTCAATATAGCTGTTAAAGCTCCAGTGGAAGGCGAATTTACAGCTCAAACAAAAAGACTAGTTGAAGGATTTTTCGGTTGGCTGAGGGGAATACGAGGAAGCGAAGTAACAATGCTAGAAGGAGCAGACAGCTCAAAGTTTGGAGAAGGTACCATAGCGTATGTTGTTAATGGAAAGCCAGTAGCCAGCGGTAAATATGCTCTAATAGAACTCGGATTGGATGTAGCTGAGTTGCCCAAAATACTTTATTCTGGGATTTAAGTTATGTAATCCCAAATATGGGCAATAAAAAGATTTATTAAGTGCTTTATCTAAATTAGGTTTATGGTAAGGGCACCAATAGTGGCTGGACAATTCTATCCCTCTGATTTTCATGAGTTAGAGGAAGAAATAAAGAGATGCTTCACAGACAAAAGAGGACCAGGAGCATTGCCGATAAACAAGAGGCAAGGCAAAATTTTGGGGGCTATAGTGCCCCACGCTGGATATATCTATTCTGGAGCTTGTGCTGCCTGGGTTTACAAAGAGATTGCAGAATCAGAGTTTCCAGACCTTTTCGTTGTCATAGGCCCTAGCCACACAGGAATAGCTAGCTGCTCAACAATGCTGGACGATTGGAAAACGCCGCTCGGCATGGTCAGGTGCGACAAAGATTTTGCTCGGCTTTTAGCAGAAAAAACAGAGTTGGCACTCGACGAGAGCCCTCACATCCTGGAGCACTCAATAGAGGTCCAGCTCCCTTTTCTCCAGTTTGCTTGCAGAGACAATTTCAGCCAGCTAAGGTTTGTGCCAGTAGTGGTTTCACATAATATAAACATTAAGAGGTTTGCTCTGGACCTAAAAGAACTCATATTAGATTCCAACAAGAGAGTAACCATTATAGTAAGTTCTGATTTTACCCATTACGGACCAGCTTACGGTTATATGCCTTTTGAGTCAGAGCCACGCAAACGAATGTACGAGCTTGACAGTAGAGCAATCAGAGTGATAAAGCAAAAGGACAGCTCTAAGTTTCTTTCCTTCATACAGGAAACAGGAGCAACAATCTGCGGTTATATAGCAATAGCAATACTCCTTGAAACATTGCCCAGATGTGATGTGAAACTGCTCCAGTACTACACTTCTGGCGATGTAATAGGAGATTACAGGAATGCAGTAGGATACGCTGCTATATTATTCAAATGATACTTGCAACACTATGCTATATTCGCCATAAAGGCAAGACACTTATGATGCACAGAAACAAACGCGTCGATGATTTACATAAAGGTAAATGGAACGGTCTCGGCGGCAAGTTCCTGCCTGGTGAAAGTCCAGAAGAATGCGTTAAGAGAGAGGTAAATGAAGAAAGTGGCTTAACAATAAAAGAGCCAAAGCTAAAAGGGATTCTGCTTTTCAACAACTTCAAAGGTGACAACTGGTACGTCTTTGTTTTTGTGGCAAATAAGTTTGAAGGTGTGTTGAAAGAGAACGAGGAAGGAGAGCTCCATTGGATAGATGACAAGGAACTAACCAAACTGGAACTTTGGCCGAGTGACCGGGTTTTTATTCAGTGGTTGGACAGGCAAGGGATATTCTCTGCCAAGTTCTACTATGATGGTGAGAGCTATAAATCAGAATATGAAGTAAGCTTTTACTGAGTTCTTATAATTTATTTTTCGGTTAATTATTAAATTTGTAGCAGAGGTTTTATAACATAAAAAAAGGAAATACTTCTGGTGATAAAAATGTTAGAAAAGGAATGGGTGGTGTTGCTTAATGAAGGGCTAAGAGAGGAGATGCTCAAGAAGCTCAACAACGGGCTGCTGAGCAACAATACTGCTATCAGTGCTTGGTATATGATTGCTCAAGGCGTCAAGCTGGAGATTTGGGTAAAGACAACTAATAACTCTGGACTGGAGCAGCGCTCCAAGCTTGTGGAGCTTGTCACTTTGGAAGATGGCAAGCTCGCCATGAAAATCACAAAACACTTGCCTCTGGTAGACACAGTAAAGCTGTTAGAAGCAGGTCTCAGGTGCTGCTATTCCTACTTGTAATAAACTTTTTTTTGGTTATATATTTTTCCTTAAACCCTGTTGCATATATCGTAGTAGTCGCATTCTCCAGAAGACCACTTACACAACGGATGGTCGCCCTTTGGGTAGTCCTGTATGTTGCCAGAACCTGTTCTAGAATGAACAAACTCGCATGCCTTTTCACCAAGCTTCACCAGCGAAGGAGTTACAGGTATTAGTTTCAAGCTGTAAAGAAGGAAATGTATTCCCACCTCATCCGGCAGCTTACCGTAACTCTCCCTGTATAGCAAGCTATAGATGGCGAGTTGTCTTTTGTATTCCTCTCTTAATTCGTCTGTTGAAGAGGTCTTATAATCTATGATCCTTGTCTTCTCACCTTCATACAGGGCGTCTATGTAACCACGAACATTGAAACGCTTGCTCTCGAGATAAAGCTCTCTCTTTGGGACGAGAAGTTGGAACCCTTTTATTAAGCTGTAATGCTTTAACATTTCATTAAGCTTCTCAAGATAGTAATCCAGAAAGTTTGCTATCATACGCTTAGAATCCTCATAAAACATACTAAGCTTTTCGTTGCTTAAATCAAGCTTTGAAAATTCATTTTTAAAGCTAAGCCACTTGCGCTTGAAGTCCTCAAGCATCACAACCTTTATCTCGCACACAAATGAGCTGTTAGACAGCTTGGATGGATCAAGTGAAAAGAAATCTTCTAACACAGAGTGAATAATCTTGCCACGAATCCTGTAGATATTGGGCTTGGTAGGTATCTTTTTGATATACTTATAAAAGTATTTTCGTGGGCATTCAAAATATGTATTTATGGATGAAGGTGATTGAATTCGCGAATGGTCCTTGAAATACTCTTTCATTGTTTTTTGCCCAAACACAGAGCTCTTCTTCCCTTTCATTGATTCAAGCAACTTGAGCAAATCATTCATTTTATAAGGTATTTTCGTGAGCCGAGATCAGTAAAGCTGTCCGCAACAGAGAGAAGGCGTGAGGAAGCTGTTTTTTTGAAAGCCATAATTTCTACCCTGCAGCCAGAACTCTTTAAGTGCTCTACAAGGTCACGAAAATCACCGTCACCGCTGACAAGCACTACAACATCAAGCTTGGGTGCCAACCGCATACAATCCATGGCTATGCCAACATCCCAGTCTCCCTTTTTCGAACCATCAACAAAAACCTGCAAGTCCTTGGTTTTTATTTCAAAACCAATCTTCTCAAGTGCTTCAAAGAAATTGCCTTCTTCTTTTATGTCAGCTTTTATGCCATATGCAATTGCACGTATCAGCTGTCTCCCGCTAACAGCTGTATCCAACAGTTTCTTGAAATTCACCTTTGCGTTATAAAGATGCTTGGCAGAATAATACATGTTCTGCACATCAACAAAAACACCAACGCGTTGGTATTGCTTTACTGCATAACTCCTTCTTATTGACGCACTCTCCATTTTTATCAAGATTAAAGAAAAAAGCTCTATTTTTAAAACTTATGAAAAACAATATGAACGATTTATAGCCCGATAGATATTTATATCAAGCTACATTTAAGTTTATCATGGTTGAGCTTGTATTTATGCCCATCGATGCAAATTACAAAATAGAGAAAGGCAGGGCAGTAATATACCTGTATGGCAGGACAAAAAGCAGGCGGATTGCTGTCAGGTATGACAAGTTTGAGCCATACTTCTTGGTAATACCGAAAAAGGGCAAAACA
>CAYOTZ010000036.1:0-6477 GCA_964407035.1 uncultured Methanosarcinales archaeon
CCTGATTCTTTATGCCATCGTAACAGGTGGGACAGGGCGGACAAGGACCGCCACAATCAATACCTTGCTCACCCTGATTCTTTATGCCATCGTAACAGGTGGGACAGGGCGGACAAGGACCGCCACAGTCAACGCCTTCTTCACCGCCATTTTTTATGTGGTCGTCGCATGTTGGGAAGTAAGTGCAGTTTCTCACCATCTCAGGTACCCAAAAACTCACATTGCAATTGTTTAGGTCTATGCACTCTCTTGTTTGGATCCCATTGGGATTACACTCACTCCAGTTTCCGCACTTCCAATCTGGTTTGCAAAGTTGCACTGATGCTTGTACAGAAGGAGTTTCTTTGGGTTTTTTTGGTATTGGGATCCTAACCACTTCTAAAAATACGCGGTTACTGTTGGCTGAATAATTGAAAGGGTCTCGTGCAACAAACACCACTGTTCGATTGCCATACCAATCCCTAGAAGGAATGTAAGTAACAATGTGTGTTGTATCATTAATATCAATGAATATATTTGTAACTTCTTCTTGAATAGAATAATTCAAAGGGTCATTGTCAGGGTCTACAAAATAATCATCTAGGTCGCGACCTATAAGCACAGTATTCGTAGCCCATGTTTCATTTGGCAGCTGTGTTACTAAAACAGGCCCCCTATTAGTAATTTCAAAGCGGCTGAATAGCCATCCAGCTTCGCCCATCTCTAAAGAGGTAGCATTACAGTAGACGCCCCATTCGTCATTATAGCCGACTCTGTTAGGGTGAGGAAAGCTCCTTGTGAATTCCCATAAACCTGTCTCATGATTATAACTCATGTAGTACTCTTTTTGGTTTTCATAATCCAGATAAAATTTTATTAAGCAGTAAGTGTTAGCCCCATATATTGGCTTACCTGTCACATTATCAACCAGATTTGCATAGAATGTAACAGGTTCGTTCACATAATAGTTCCTGATTCCATCGGTATCATCAAATATGTTAAGTACTGCATATGAGAACTCCTTAACAGTATACTGGGCCGGACCATTCCATTTTATTTGAAACACGACAGTTCCATTAGAATAATTCAAAATAGGGCATGCTGTTTGAGGGCATAATACTCCGTTTCTGAAAACCTTTGGGTTCCTGTAGCTCTTTGAAATGTTATAGAAAGTAACAAACGGTTTAGCATAATATAAATGGTCACTAATGCAAGGTATTTCCATTATATTTAAATAATTATTCCTAAATTGCAAATAACTATCAAGGTCAGCATCATCAAAGTTTAAGGTTGCATTGAGAAATTCAATCTTACCCACACCAGGAATTCCGACAGTTACATTGGTCAGGTTTACCCAGCTGGAGAACTGAGAGAAATTTGTCGTTATGTTATTTTTAAAGTTGTTCCACTTGGGAGGCATGTTCACATTATTGATAGTAAACCACTCGGTGAAGGAGTCAGCAAATGTAGTGCAACTTGAGAAATTGCCGTAAGCATAAACAGCATAACGGCAATTCCTATCTGGGTAATGAGACGAATTCGCAATCAAGTTAAAATAGCCTCCTGAACTTACATTAACAGCTCCTACATAATAGCGCTTATATTGCCCAGAAGTGAAATCGTCCAAGAAACAAGTTACCCTCATAAGTCGGTCCGGGGCATACTCACCATACGACTTAATTGTAAAATTATCAGAGATAATCTCATCTTTTACAGGATGAACAATTGATAGCTTAGGGGTATGCTCTTCATAACACAAAGCTACATAACCACTCTTTTTAATAGTAGCGCCAGTCATTTGTTCTATTTGAATGGACTCGATTAACTGATATGTGGACCATATTGTAAATAGAATGAAAATAATAATAAGTAGTGATAAAGTGTTGTTGTTAATTAATGATTTCCTCATTTTCTATTGAAATACTTCATAAAATCCATACGCCACATTATTATTCTCATCTTTTTTGGCATCTATGCACTGAATTCTATAATTAAACAGGCCAGGTTTTTTCAATACTGGTGAGCTCTCGTATAACATAGTTACTGGATTAAAATTCATTTCATAACTTTCATTAATGTCCACAAGCTGAAGCTGGCAAACTATATTTTCCCCATAAATTGGTTTTCCAGAAAGGTCTGTGTAATTGGCTGTAAATAGAACTTTTTCACCTATATGGTATTTCCTTATGTCCCGAGTGGGATTAAAGATGCTCAACCTGGAAGTTAAACCCTCCACTACTGTAAAATTTCCAGGTGAATAAAAATCAACAACTAAAGTATTATTTACATAATTTCGAATCCTGCAGTTTCGTATACATGCCTTTCCATTATTTTTTATTTTTGGCTTGTTAAAGCTAACATTATAGTATATAGCACTAAGCTTCCTTCCAAGATTATTGAAACAAACGACATTACTGTTGTTAATGTAAAGGTTCAAACGAGACAACCTTAGATTTTTAGAAAGGTTAATTCCATAGATATTTGCGAATTTTGGAAGTGCAAGCTTGCCAATGCCCTCTTTTTCAATCAATATATATTCTGGTTTTGAATTGAGCGATGGTATGTAAATCTTAGTAATATTGCTATTGTCGCCGAGCATAAGGTTCTTGTTATGATTGAGTATTGAGAAATAACCTGTTATATCTTCCTTTGTTTTGTTTTTCCCAACAAGTTTAATAAACAACCTGTAAGCGCATCTTTCGTCTTCAAAATTTGAGGTATTAATAGCTATAGTATAAACTTGTTGATTTGAAGTTAAATTGAGGCTGCCTACCTGAGTGAAAAGGTTTCCTTTTAACATAGAAACCACTATAGAAGAATAATTTTCTAGTAAGGAGTTGCTTAGTTTAATTTTTAAATATGTTGTATTAGACAAGACAGCGTCTGTAATCCGTGTATAAAGCGCAAGTCCTGGAATAACAGTGGAACATTCTATAACACTCCCATTGCTTAGGTTATTAGTTATAGGCAAAATTACTTTACCAACAGCCCTTTCATGTGGTGGCACAAAAAGGTTCCATAGTGTAAAGAGAATACCAATAGCAAAGATAATAAGGAAACTAATGTAAACTCTATACTTTATTTTTGTCGCCATAGCCATAGAAAGCATTCAGGTTTATTATCTATATATAGTTTTTGTTAAATCCTCTTTGTTATGATAAACAATTCACCAGAGTAGTTCCCGTATTTTGTGCCTTCTGGTGGAGCAAAAGCTAACCTCAAGGTCTGGGTTTCGTTGGGTTGCAATACAGTATCATAGAACGATAGATTAATAAACTGTGAAATATTGCCGTATATCTGCACAATCACCCGAACAGGCACACTGCGATTGTTGTTAATTTGTAATTTTCTAATTCCCTGAGCATTTGGTGGCACCTTGCCAAGAAAAATATTGTAATCAAAAAAACCGATACCATAATGAGAGCTAACTATTGCACTAAGATTGTATTTTTGAACAGATAGTTGTTTGTTCTTGATAAACCAAATAGAAGTCATCCAAACAGAAAAAGTTAAAAGTAAAAGTACAACTAAAAGCAAAAAAAGAAATTTTTTCTTCATTTTCGGTTTTTAGATAGTGTGTATACCACAACAAAGACCATTATCACTATGGCCAGAGCAACAAGAGCAGCTATAAGAACAATAGTTGTGTTTAAGTGCTTTGGTTGCTCAACAGCTGCGGGTTTAGGTTCAACAATTTCAATTGTAGATGTTTTCTCTACTTTTCCTTTCTCACCGTAATAAGCAATTATCTTTAATTCATAATTACCTAATTCCAGATTTGATGTGTCTATAAAACATTTTAATTTTGCATGGCCGAATGAATGAAGCTGTATAGTAGGAGAAACTGCCACTGTTTCACCGTCAATTTTGACCTCTGCGTGAACATCTAATTCATATTTCCAATTTGCTTTTACTGAAATAATAAAAGGGACTATCCCCTTTTTCTCTAGTTGTTTTGGATAATTAAGGATATCAAGTTTTTTGGAACCTATCTTAAACATGTCATGAGAAGTAGAGGTCATATTGGGGATATATAAAGTAGCATTTGCAAAAAATCTTCCAGCCCCCCAGCCCTCAATTGGTAATTCTTCTGAGAATTCATAGCCGCGTGTTGAAGCATTCAAGTGTTGGTGATACCTGTATAGCTTGGAAAAAATGGTTTCATTCATTTCATCCCTTACTTCAAGAGAAATATTGAATTGGTCAAGTGGCTTGTCACCACGGTTGTCAATAGTAAACTTTGCTTTTAAAGTTTCATTAAGTTCAATATCAGGTATATTAAGTGCGATAGAGGCATAATATCCCGTATATGGTACAAATATGTATATGGGCTCAACTATTTGAGGAACAAAACTCATTCCGCCACCTTCTCTTATCTCAGAGCCAGCTACATACAAAACCCAAGTTCCTGGCCGTGGTAATTCTGAAGGTAAAGTGAGAATTACTCGAACAGTTCTTTTACCCCCTCCAGGATTAGGGTCAATTAATTTAGCATATGGTTTTAGGTCACCATCAAGGAACACAGTAAAATTTGAAGCTCCAAAAAAGGTGTAAGTTTCATTAATTACAAGATTCGGTTTAAAATCTTTTTTGATAACATTACTATAAACAGATATTCCAAAAGTGTCAGGAATTGTTAAGAAACTTAAACTAATTATTAAAAAAACAAAAAGCAAAAATCTTTTCATTTTAAAAAATAAATTTTAAAAAATAAATTAACAGGTGTCTCCCTTATCCACTGCAGTAATGTTTATCCTAACTTTTTGTTCTGAACTTCGTTTAGAGGCCACAAAATCACCAGGGATTACTACTTTAGCTCCAATTGCTATGGAATTTTTTGAAGTTGATTTAGCAGATTGGTTGAGACAATCACATAGTTCTATTTTTGAAGTTGTAACAGACCACCAATCTTGCCAGATACCTGACTCAGGAGTATCCGCACAAGAGCCGGTCTCGTTGTCTTGGGCCCATAAGTAAAAACCTTCAACACCTGAACTTACACTTTCCAAAAAATCGCTTGCTGTTTCGTTTGACTGCAAACTCACATTTAAATAAGTGGAACCAACATTCTCAACGACAATCACATGTGCCTTGCTTTTCCAGGTGTCTGCCCAATCTCCGGCACAACCATAATCTTTTGTATCATTGTAGTAATCCTCATTGCCATAAGAACCATTAATATACATTGTACAGTTGTTACCAGAAAAATCAGTGATATTAACGTGCCCTGTTCCAAAATCAATAGTGTCTCTTGTATCAGCAATATATAATGCTGCTACTGACTCAACAGTAATATTAACAAGACCGTATTTTTCAAGGTCTCCAGTAGCAAGACCACTGAGCACTGGATAGGATAGTTGCTTTATTTTACTTAGGCTTATCATAGTGCCACCTAAGCTAACAACTATCGCAACTATCAATAGAGCTGCTAAAACACGATTAGATACTTCAGCCATTTTCATTTACCTCCTTCTGGTTGTTCATAAATTAGAGTAATGTAACCCGTAGCACTTGTTTCTCTGGGTGGCTGCTGTTCTGGCCCAGCATAAGTTAGCTGTATATAGCCTGCAGCAGTGTTTTTATGAACCTCTGGTGCTAAATAATGGACTTTGATGCTTGTCAACTGGTCCAACACAGTCCAAGTCCCAAGCACAGAAATAAGCACAGTAATTATCATCAACACAAGTATTATTCCTTTGGGTATATCTTCCATTTTCACTTCACTTTTTTGCTGTTTTGCATTTAATTTTGATTAACTGATATAAAAAGTTTTTGCTTTTTCAGAGTAATAATCAGAGTATCTGACTCAGAATAAAGTAAATCAAGATGAACAAGCCAAAGAATACAACAAAGAGTGCTACTCCTGATAGAACTCTCACTAAGATTATCTGTTTTCTATCTTCCTTATCAATGAGTTTCTTAAGTCGCTCTTTTTCTGCTCTGTAGAAATCAACATCTATTCCTTTTTCAATGAATGAATCACACAACTCTATTCTGTCTTTTAGTTTCCTGATCCTCTTTTTTGAGAGCATTGACAGCGTGAACTCTCAGAAGATTTATATAAGTTTCTAAAAAAACAATAAACTTTAAAAACTAATTGAAAGTTCCTTTTTCACTATGAATGGCTTTAAAGCATTCAATAGGTGGTCAACAGAAGAGATTGAGGTAAAAGATGAGGGCTTAAAGCGCTACATTTGCTTGCGACCCAAAATAGTGCCAAGAACAGGCGCCAGATATGCTGGCCAAAAATTCCACAAGTCAAATGTGTTCATAGTAGAGCGACTGATGAACAAGCTTATGGTGCCAGGGCATCGCGGTAAAAAACATAAAATAACATCTGGCCATTGCACAGGTAAGGCATTAACGAGTTATAAAACAACCGAGAGGTGCTTGGAGATAATAGAGAAAAAAACAGGCAAAAACCCTATTGAAGTGTTGGTAAAAGCTATAGAGAATGCTGCAACTCGCGAAGAGATAGTAACTATTGAGTACGGAGGT
>CAYOTZ010000037.1:0-6428 GCA_964407035.1 uncultured Methanosarcinales archaeon
CAGCACATATTAGCACATATTTAAATATTATCTTCTACCCAAAATTTAATTAATTAAAATAAACTTTTGGAAATAGAATGGAAATAGAAATTTTCGAGTGTAGGTATAAAAAGATTTTCAGACTCACTGATAGGGTTATAGCTCAGTTACCAGGAAAGATTACATTAGCCACTACTATCCAATATATTAGCAGCTTGCCAAAAATCGCAGCACAATTGAGAAAACACAAAATAAAAGTGGACTATTTAAAAGCCAACAACACAGAGCATAAAGCCCAGGTTCTTGGCTGTTCAGAGTTTGATTTCAAGGGTGTCAAGAATGTGCTGTACATAGGTGATGGTAGGTTTCATCCCATCAACATAAAGATGCAGTTCAACGGCAAAGTGTTAGCCTATAATCCTCTTACAGAGAAGCTTACCGAAGTAACTAATTCGGAAATTAAAAAATACAAAAACTGGATAAGAGCAAACCAGATAAGATTCACTAACGCAAAAATTGTTGGTGTGATAATCAGCACAAAACCCGGCCAGAGATGGAAGGCCTTTGATAAGTTGACTCAGACATATAAGGATAAAAAATTCTATTTTTTTGTGTTTGACACAGTTGATTTGCAGCAGCTGTTGAATTTTAGTTTTATAGAAGTTTTTGTAAACACTGCATGCCCGAGGCTGGGTTTAGAAGACGCTTCCCAGCACCGCCTGCCGATAATAAACATCGGGAGTTTAAAACCAAAAATTTAAATATAATTGTAAATTCTTTTCAAAACTGAGAGAGAAGAGAAGCTGTGGAATGCCTGCTTCTTGGGGGAAAAGATGAAGCCCTTGGCACCGACGCTTAAAGAGAAGAAAAGATATATCGGCTTTGAAGTGATTACAGACAAAGCCATAAAGCCATCAAGTTTGGAGAAAGCGGCAAAGAGGGCTCTTTTTAATTATTTGGGAGATCTCGGGATGGCGAAATCAGGTGCGTTCATAATTTCTAATCTGACAAAAAAAAACAAGCTTGTTGTTAGAACAGAGTTACACTATGTTAATGAAATAAAAGCAGCTATGATTTTAGCCAATAGAGTGGACAACAGTAGGGTAATATTTAAAAGTGTAGCAACATCTGGTTGTTTGAACAAAGTGAATAACAAGCTTTATGGTGATGCATCATGAAAGAAGATATACACCAGGCGATGGGTTATGACAGAACAATAACAATGTTCAGTCCAGACGGTAGGCTGCTTCAAGTGGAGTATGCTAAAAAAACAGTTAGACAGGGCTCAACAGCTATAGGCATGGTAACAAAAGAAGGCGTAATCTTCATAGCTGATAAGCGAATTGTTGATAAGCTCGTTGTGCCCGAATCTGTTGAGAAGATTTTTGAGATTGACGAACATATTGGAGCAACTGCTTCAGGTATAATCTCTGACGCGAGAGTGCTAATAGATGAAGCAAGAGTTAGGGCGCAGCAGCACAGGATTACTTACGGTACAAGCGTTGATGTGTTGACAATAGTGAAAAGAATAGCAGATATAAAGCAGATGTTCACCCAGTCAGGCGGCTTAAGACCGTTCGGCGTTTCGATGCTAATTGGGGGTATAGACCATGACAAACCTGTCCTGTACGAAACAGACCCAACAGGTATTTATTTTGAATATCTCGCTTCCGTGATTGGAGAGGGTGAAACAGAGATAGAAGATTTCCTGCATAAGCACTACAAAAAGGACATAAGCTTGCAGCAGGGATTTGAATTGGGACTTAAGGCATTATCCCAAATATTCGAGGATAACAAGCCGGATATCAGCAGGATTGACATAGCATACATAACATTAAAGGAAAGGAAGTTCAGAAAGCTCCCAAGAGAAGATATCACAAAAGGCATGAAAAAGATTCTGAGAAAATGAGCAGGCCAGGGTTCATTGAGGCGTCAAGGTTAGATATCAACCTTGCTATACTCAAAAAAGGTAACACAAAGTTTGAGGTTGTTGTTGACCCAGAGCTTGCAATTGCTTACAGAAGCGGCAAGGATGTGGAGCTTGAGGATGTGCTGAAAAGTGACGAGATATTCTCTGACGCACAGAAGGGCATGCTTGCTTCTGAGCATTTAATGGAACAGTTCTTCAAGACAAAAGACAAGAGAAAAGTGGCAGAGATTATAATCAAAGAAGGCGAAATCCAGCTTACAGCAGAATTCAGACGGAAGCTTAGAGAACAGAAGCTCAACAGAATAGTTAATATAATACACAGAAATTCGATAAATCCGCAGACGAATACTCCTCATCCAGAGGAGAGGATAAGGGCAGCGATAGAACAGGCAAAGCTAAAGATAGACGAGTTCAAACCGGCTGAAGACCAGGTAGAAAGAATTATAAAAGATATTGCCGGTATAATACCTATTCGACTGGAAGTGCTCCAACTTGAGGTGATTGTGCCTCCACAGTTCGCTCCTAAATCCTACTCTGTGATAAAATCTTTTGGAGGGCTTGAACAGAGTGACTGGCTGAATGACGGCTCTCTTCTTGCAAGAGTCAAGCTACCTGCTGGTTTGAAGCTTGAGTTTATGGACAAGATCAACAGCTTGACTCATGGTTCTGCTGAAATAAAGATTATAAAAAAATAATAAGGATTGGTGAGAATAATGGGCAAACTTTTAGTTCAACAAAAGGATATAGTAGTGCCAGGAGAAGTGCTGGCAGAGGGAATGGACTTTCTGCCAGGTGAAGGAACATACAGAGACAAAAATCAGCTTATAGCGAATATTCTTGGCTTGGTTACGATAAAGGGAAGATTGATCAAGCTTATACCTCTTGCAGGTAAGTACAAACCGAAAAGGGACGATTTAGTGATTGGCAAGATAATAGACATCACATCAAAGGGCTGGATTGTAGATCTAAACTGCCCTTACACTGCAATGATTTCGTTAAGAGATGCCAGTTCTGACTTTATACCAAAAGACGCTGACCTTTCAAAGTATTTCAAGATAGGCGACTATGTGCTAGCGAAGATTGTGATGGTTACCTCACAGAACCTGGTAGACCTCTCTATGAAAGGTCCAATGTTAAAAAAGCTGGAGGGTGGCCGCCTTATCAAGATTAACCCAACCAAAGTGCCAAGATTAATAGGCAAGAAAGCATCAATGGTAACTATGATTAAAGATAAGACAGACTGCCAAATTCTTGTTGGCCAGAACGGGCTTATATGGCTAAAAGGTGATCCAAAAGGTGAGATATTGGCAGTTAGTGCAATAAAGAAGATAGAAAGAGAATCGCATCTCAGTGGACTGACAGAAGAGATCGAAAGGTTTATTGATGAAGGACTTAAGAAGCTTTAGGTGGTACTAAGATGGCATATACAAAAAGACACGATGGAAGAAAATTCGACGAAACAAGAGAAATAACCGCCAAGGTTGGTGTTATCAAGAATGCAGATGGCTCGGCATATTTCAAGATTGGCAATACAGAAGCGTATGCTGCTGTGTATGGTCCCAGGCATCTCTATCCAAGCTTTCTGCAGAACCCCTCAACAGGCATTATAAGGTGTTACTACAATATGCTGCCCTTCTCTGGAATGGGCGAGAGGGTAAGGCCAGGGCCTTCTAGGCGTTCGAAAGAGATTTCTCTGGTAACAGAAAAGGCCTTTATGTCTGTCATCAACCTGGACAATTTCCCAAACACTGTTGTAGATGTGTATATAGAGCTCACCCAGACAGACGCAGGGAGCAGATGCGCCGGCATTTGTGCTGCCTCGATGGCTCTGGCAGATGCAGGAGTGCCGATGCGGGATCTTGTTGTCGCTGTTTCAGTAGGCAGGATTGGCAACAAAGTGCTGGTTGACCTTGACTATGAAGAGGAGTCGTATGAAGGCCTCCTGGTAGCTGACATGCCTATTGCAGTATTACCAAGAACGAACGAGTTTGCATTACTGCAAATGGACGGACAGATAGACAAGAAAATGATATTTGACGCCATAAAGCTGGGCAGGCCTGCAATTGAAAGGATTTACAAGATTCAGAAAGAGGCATTAAAAGCAAAATTCCTAAATGGTGAGAAACATGGTAAATAATAAGGGTTTCAAAGAACATCTTGTTAAGAGTTTCACAAGCGATGTTAGATACGACTTAAGAAAGAAACTCATGTTTAGAGATATAAAGGTGGAGTTTGGATGCCTCAGCAAGGCAGAAGGTTCATGCAAAGTGAGTCTCGGCGATACAGTTGTGGTAGCTGGCACCAAACTTGCTATTGAGCCACCTTATCCAGATAGACCTGACGAGGGTTCTTTTTCTGTAAACACTGAGTTATTGCCATTGTCCTCCCCAGAATTCGAAACAGGACCGCCTGGTATAGATGCAATAGAGATTGCAAGGGTAACAGACAGGTGCTTGAGAGAAGGCAAGGCAGTGAATTTCAAAAAACTGTTGATAGAGAAAGGCGAGAAGGCATGGACAGTATTCATTGACATAGCATCTATAAACGATGATGGCAATCTTTTGGACGCCTCTGCACTGGCAACCCTTGGTGCTCTGCTTAACACCAGATTCCCAAAAGTAGACAAAAATGGCTTAATTGATTACAAGTCAAAGACTAAGAAAAAACTGCCGATTGAGAACCTGCCCATACTGGTAACTGTATACAAGATAGGCAACAACCTGTTCCTTGACCCTGTTAAATCTGAAGAGCATTTCATTGATGCGAGGTTGTCTGTTGGAGTGCTGGAGGATGGCACTATTTGTGCTCTCCAGAAAGGTGGCGACGCTACAATTACGCTGGAAGAGCTTGACAGGATGCTGGACATTGCGATAAAACAGTCCAAGGAGCTGCGCAAGATATTTAAGGGTGGTTTAAGTGGCTAAACAAACAGAAGAGATAGAGTTCACAAAATACGAGATATCAAGAATGGTGGGCTCCAGGGCACTCCAGCTTGCCATGGGCGCACCCTTTCTGGTAAAGTTAACCAAGAAGGACCTGGAAGCAATAAGATACAACCCAATAGAGATTGCCAAAATCGAGTTTGAGAAAGGGGTATTACCCATAACCATTAAGAGGCCACTGCCAAATGAGCAGGGTTAATGCTTGTACCTGCCCCTTTTCTCTACTTTTTCTAATCTTTTGAATATCTCCATTGACTGTTTGGAGAACCTTGAGTATTCTTCTTTGAATGCACTGAAGCATACAGCGCTAATATTAGAATGCTTGCTTTGTAGTGCCTGCTTCAGCAAATGCAGGTCAACAGCTTTGTCTTCTATCTTTGTCGTGTGATAAGCCAAGCCAAAGTCAATGAGATACAACCCTGATTCATTCAGTATCATGTTGGATGTTGTTAAGTCACCGTGAACAATATCATTGTTGTGAAGATTTGCCACACTGCGAGCCAGCAAACGCATTATCTCGAGGTAATCCAAGTTCTCCAACTCCTCAGAGAGTTTAGCACCCTCTATGAATTCTATGATTATCTCCATTTTCCTGTCATCAAAAGAAATTAGCCTGGGCACATTAAGAGAAAGCCGGGCGAGCTTGGCAAGCATTTTTGCCTCGCGTCTCGTGCGTGTTTTTCTGAGCTCTAAATCAAGCTCCTTAACGCGATAGCCCTTTTTTACTCGATGCTTTATCAGCTTGTTGCCAGCTCTGTATAGTTTTGCCTCTGCACCTTGACCGATTAACTTCATGGCTTTAGTTAAATTTATAAAATCTTTAAAGTTTTCGTAAAAACAGAATGCGTTTTTATTGGGTAGTTGGCTTTGCAGTGCTCACGCCCCTTAGTAATCCTTAGTAATCTGCTAATAAAACAGCCCCGTGGTGTAGCGGCCAAGCATTGGAGGCTCTGGACCTCCAGACCGCGGTTCGAATCCGCGCGGGGCTATTATTCTTTGTTTATTCAAAACAAAAATTATTCGAGCCCCATCCTCGCTACAACCATGTCTGCCAACAACTCCAAACTCTGTTCAAAGTTCGTGAGAACGAGCAGCTCCTCTTTGTTCAGCATCTTGTAACTCTGTTTAATCATGCGAAGGACATTGTCCCTGTTCTTGTCTATCTCCACAACTTTATCAGGGTCATACTTGTAGAAGAGCTCATTGTAAAGCTCGAGGGAGTGAACCATCTGCTTGAACAATATAATAGCTTTTTTGCCCATTGGCTTGTTGCAGTATATAAAATTCCTGCTCGTGTATTTGAATATGTCTGCAATTTTGTCAAGGTTGGCAATAATATGATACACAAGGGCATGCTGCTTGTAGCCAGTGTTGCCTGCCTTGTTTATCAATCTCAAGCAGTAACTAATAAATTTGGTAATAGTGTCATGCTTTTCTTCTGTTGTCTTCATTAAGTCGAGGTCAAACTTCTCTATTGCTTCTTCCATGTCCTTGGCTGTCTGAACGATGAGCAGAAACACCCTCCTGAGTATTGTCTCAAACTCGTCTGAAGCTGGCTTGGATAGGTCCTTTATAAC
>CAYOTZ010000038.1:0-6299 GCA_964407035.1 uncultured Methanosarcinales archaeon
TTTTTGTATAAACTAAGCCGATATATGCCTGGTTCCAAATTTTTGAAAAGCAGTTCCCCATAACTGTTTGTTTCACCGCTTTTACAAATTTCCTGTTCAGAATCTTCTTTGCAGAGCTTTGCTGTGACATAAGCAACGTCTTTTTCAATGTAGCCTAACCCGCAGTGTTTGCTATAAACATTCGTTTGCCCCTTTTCCAATGGTTCGATTTTAATGCAAGTTATAGTATGAATTTTCAATGAAGTTTCTCTCTGTTTTTCTACAAGCTTAGCATTAACACGCAGCTCACCGCCCTCTCTGAGGTAAATTCTTTTTGAAAATTCTGAATAATCTTCCTTACGCACCTTAAGCTGATACCAACCACCATCCAGATTCTGGAATTTAGCTAACCCCATATCATTAGTTCTCATACTTATACAGAAGCTGCCTTGTTTTTCAGTTGTTTTGAGGGTAATTAGGGGGGTACGGCATAATTCAACTACAGCATTGCTTACCAGCACTGTAATATTGCCTTTGCAGAATTCATAATAGAGGTTAGGGGTTGTTGCTGGCACTTTTTCTTGCTCACAGGAATAGGTAAAAACTGTAAGAGAAGCTTTTGGTGGGTCATAATCAAGCTTAAGCACAGCCTGAAGCACTTGCCCAGCCCTAATAGTTACCTTTTTACGTGAGGATTTAGTTCCGTTAGGAGCTTCAGCTTGAATATAGTACTCTCCTTCTTTTAATCTGACAAATTGTGTATATCCGGAACTGTAAGTAGTTAGTACGGTCACTACATTGTTAATTCCGCCTTCAGAGAAGGTCTCTACATAAACCGTTGCTTTAGGTATTGGCTTGCCCTCTAGATTAAATACCCCTATTGAGAGATAACCTTCTATCCTATGTGTAGAAAGCTGCTCATCAACAGCCAAACCAGTAACGCCGAAAGGGCTAATCCTAATTGGCTGGTTTCTCGGAATGAGAAAAGCATGACAAACACTAACAAAAAGCAAGATTAACAATCCAAAACTCAAAACAATTTTTATGCTTCTCATAGTAATCACCTTAAAATATTTACTTAATTAAAAGAATTATATCACAAATAATATATATATTTTTTTATAATTTCAGAATAGTCCAAAGTCAATCAAAGCCAGCCACGAAATAGCCCTCTGCTTTGAAGCCTTTTACTCGTGGCTTTAGTATATCCAAATTTGGCTGAGTGGTGCTTAGAAGAGGGAACATAGAACCAGGTATTAGTGGTATCTTAGCTTCTGAAAACGCTTTCTCATATTTGAGAATGCCTGCTGCAAAACTCGTTATAACAGAATCATCCACACATGAATAGGGAAGCACAAAGAATACATCCCTGCTGTAGAGTAACTCTTTAAGCTCTTCTGGTGCAATACCCTGCACAAGTTCCCTGTTCAGGTTTTCAAATTGTAAACCAATAGCATTACATGCCTCCTCTAACTTACTCTTAAGTTCCTCATCTGTCTCAAACCCATCAAGCGACTCAGCAATATTAGGCATATATATGCCAATTTTCACTTTGGGTATTAACTTACTCAGCTGGACAGCATCACTCAAACTATAACAGGGTTTTGCAAGAGCAACACTATATGCTCTTAGCACATCATTGGCTCTAAGCTTTTTCTCTTTTGTGCTTGGTACTGCTATTAGCGAATCACCAAGTTGTTTTCTTAATAAAGCTAGTTTTTCCTTATGCTTCAATACCTCTCTAGCAACAAGACGGGCAGTTTCTTTTGAATGAAGATTAGCAAGCACAATATAATCCAGGGTTGAATCCAGCAGCTCAAAAGGAAGTCGGTAACGAAAAGGATTAACAAAGGATGTATTAAGCACCAGACCTTGAGAAACCTGTATTTTAGCATCACCTGCAAGAGTTTGCTTGAGAGTTTGCAGCCTGGCCGCCTCATCTGATAACTCTCGGAATGAGATTGTAATTCTATTATTAGCCATTCTAGGCTCTGCATGAAAATCAGCCAACCCAACATATGCATAGCCTGCACTGCTGAAAAGCTTTACTAAGCTTGCTAGATTATGCTCTGTTTTGTCTGTATCGGGCATTTCTTCCCAAACACTGGGTAGCACCAATATATCGCCGAGCCCTGATTCCTCAATATCAACAATATTCAGCATTTTAACCACAATAAAGTAATAAAAATTAATAAATGTTTTGGTTATTTGGTTACTCTCATCTCTTCCAAAATTGCTTCCCTGCTGTCCCTAGAAGTTTCTAAAAATTAAAATAACATAACCCCAGAATTGGTTTTAGAAAACCATGCTGAACATTACCGATTGAAAGTAACATACGACTAAAAATAAGAAGGTTTTTGATAAGAATTCTATTTTCAACGAATGTTTATATTCATTGAATTATGTAAAAATATTCTATTGACAAGCCCCAAATTGAAATTATCTCGAAAGTTTTAAATAATCTCAGAACATTAAAGTTAAAGGGGAGTGGTATGGAATCACAAATTGTGTTTCTGGGCACAGGCGGAGACAGCACAGTAATCGGCAAGCAGCTAAGAGCCGGTGGTGGTTTTGTTGTGCAGTGCAATGATTTACAGCTGCATATCGACCCCGGACCAGGGAGCTTAAAGGAACTAAAACTGAACAACATTAATGTAAGGGAAACTACAGCTTTACTCGTTAGTCATGCACACACAAATCACGCAAACGATACAAAAGCGATTGTAGAGGCAATGACGCTCGGAGGTTTGGATAGCAGGGGAGTGCTCGTCTGTAATGAAACGAGCTTCTCTGGAACAAAAGAAATTGCACCCATAGTGAATGAATTCCACAAGAACTGTCTAGAGCGCATAATTGTCATAAAGCCAGGACAGATTCTTGGCATAGGTGATGTAGAAATAACAGCTCTGCCTGCTTACCACTCAGTTCCTGCCTTGGGCTTCAAGATAACCACAGAAAATTTCACTTTAGTCTATACTGGTGACACAAGCTATGGAGAAAACCTCTATAGTTTCTACAAAAATGCAGACATCCTCGTTCTGAACTTGGTTGCACCAGCAGGATTCAAAATTGAGCACAATCTGAATGGGGAAGACGCTGCCAAGATAATCAAAAAAAGCAAACCGAGATTGGCTATAATCACGCATTTTGGGATAAAGATGCTAAACGAGGACCCAATGTATCAAGCAAGAGAGATCCACAAGAAATCAGGCGTTACTGTTATAGCAGCTGAGGACGGGTTAGTCATCAATCCAAAAGCGTATGCAATAAGGAAGAGACAAAAACGCTTAAGCTCTTTTTAATCCCTTCTGCTTCTCATCACGAGAAATGCTAAGACAAACATAACAAAAAGCAAAGCAACTATTATAATTATGATGGTGCTTAAACTTGTGGTTCTGCAGTCCTTATCCTCTCTTTTAGAGCAGTCAGGGTCGCATATTCCGTCTTGCTGCTTGTCACAAAAGTCATCAGCAACACCTGAAGGGCAATCAAGCGGACATAACAAATAGCCCTCGTCCAAGTCGCAGCGGCCATCACCACAGTAACTAGAGAAATCTCGAACACCAACAGAAGCTAACAGCTTGCTGTTAAAATAAATCTGCACATTTGTAACGATAGGGGAGTATGGCAGTTTGATAGTAACATTACCTTCACGAGTCACTGCCTTTAGATAGGTGTTTATAGTATTACCATGCTGGTCTAACAGCACAAAGCTCAGGCCTTGGTCTACATCACCTGAGTACAGTATGCCTCGTTTCAAAGAAACATTATAAATTTGGAGAGTTCCTCTTTTGTACTCCAGCTTTAATTCGTAATATTTTGTTTCTTGAACACTGTTTCTAATCAGAGTTCCGCAATCTTCTTTACAATTGTATGGGTTTTCTTTAGCCTCGTCACAATTGCCATCCCCACAAAAATATATGCAATCAGGGTCTGAAGATATGCAATCCGGATCGCATTTGCCGTCAGCAACCCCGTCACACACATTATCCTGGGTGCCAGTTTGGCAATCCTCAGGGCAATTCAGATAATTCTCACCTTTTCTTGGCTCACACACACTGTTTGGTTTACACACAACATTTAACTGCGAACCTATTGAGCTGAACACACTGCCATTGCCAAGAATAAGCTTTACTGGCTGGAAATAATAAGTGCCCAGCTTGTCTGCTCTGAATGTGTGACTAAAGCTACTAACTGCTGAGGGATATACTTCTTGAATCACATGACAAACAATATCCTCTTTGAATTCGCCATACTCTTTGCATTGCAAATTCTGCTTTGGCGATACAAGCTGAAATTCCTCTGGCACCCTCTCTTTCAAAGTGGCCACATTTTCCTGCGTAGAGTAACCACTAATTGTAATTGTTTCTGTAAAATTGGTTCCCAATAAAACACTATTTGGCAGCTCTCTTGTTACACCAATATCAGCAAGTGCTGTGGAGCTTAACATCGCTACGACAAGAGCGGTCCATAAAGTTATATTGCTGATTTTCATTTTATCCAAAGCTCTCGATTATTATTGAATTGTCAGGACATGGAAATCTGCCCTTATCGTTCATGCAGCTCCACCTACCTACTTTGTTCCAATCTTTTGTGGAAGGGAAAGTACCATCAAAAACAATTCCAACTTTATTGTTTGTAGTGTCAACATGATGGTATTTTGCTTCACCTGGCAGTTTAACGAGGTTTGTAGCATGAATTGTCTGGTCAACAGAAAACACTTCGTCTGGCTGGTAGCCAGCCATTCTAAGCAGTGTAGTTGTGATAACAGAATAATCAGCACAGGTTCCTGTTTTCAATATGTTGAGGGTAGCATGTGCGGGCGGCTCTACCAATCTACAGTTGTTTTTCAATGGGTCTGTGTCTGATTCCCAGATTATACTGTGATCTGAACGGCAGGGTAAGCTCTTTGCAAATGAATCGAACAAGCTAACATCTTCTGAGCTGCACCTGCCAGCGTAAGGGTTGTCTTGGGTGTTACTCTTGAAACCGTCCTCGCAGTTAGTTTCTGGCTCAAAATAGTTTTGGATATACTTGGCATATTCGCCAATTGCCTTGATTATGTAAATACCCATACATCTCTTTAGGTTAGCAGCAGCATCACTAAGGGTAGAGTGTGCCTTGGCAAATCTACAAAGAGCAGATCCGTCGGAGCTGCCAGAACAGCAGTTTCTTGCATCTTCAATAACATACTCTAGCTCTTGATTGCCTGTCTCGAATAATTCACAGGAATCTATTACAGTGTTCAAGCCAACTTTAGAGCCCTCGCCAGTTGGCCAGCTTGAACTGCACCTGCTTCCAGTAAGCTTAATATGCTGCTTACCCTCGCACTCGTTCCAGACAGCCTCAATATCCTCGTCTGTGCCAAAGACTAATTGATAATTAGCTAAGTAATATGATTCGCCTATGTCATTGCAGTTTCTTGAGGTTAAAGGCTTTGTTTCTTCTATTTTAAATTGAGCTAATATAATTAATTTCTTTGTTGATCGAAATAGCTCTGGATAAAACAGAGCGTTCACTTGCTTCACAAAGTAATCAGAATTAACAGATAGTGCAATCTCCTTTGCTGTTTTATAGTCACCACGGTTGTAAGCATCCCAACCACAGGCAACTTTAGAGCTTATAATACGCTCTTTGTCATTGTCACTACTGGGGATGTTACAGAATGGAAATCGAATCGAGAATACCGAAAGTGGAATAGTTGGCTTGTTAGAGGGAGGCACACAATGACTAACAGCCGAGTTGAGCTCTTGAGAAGCACCGAATTCCTGGCTGTAAAAGACATAAGCGTTCTCTGCCAAATCGCACTGGTTTGTAATCGCAAGGCACTTGAGTAGTATTTCAAGCATACCTTTTGCTATGTTGCGGTCAACTCTGAATGCTTCTATAATGTATGAAACCTGTAAAGAGGGAGAACTCTTGCAAACATAATAGTAATCTTGCTCTGCAAATTTTTTCTGTAGAAACTCGTAATGTAGCAAAACATCTGCTTTGAAGTTCTCTGTTCCTGGTGGAAAATAACCAGGAACCATGCCGGGCATATGTGACGGTGGAGATGGCTGAATCGGCTGTTCCCTGCACTCTTCAATTGCCTGTTGAACCTCTGTGTTACTACCATAGTTCCAGGAGCTGGCTAATCTCATCACATCAGTGCAGCGGCCAAGCTCTTTGTAACTGAGTAT
This sequence comes from uncultured Methanosarcinales archaeon, assembly GCA_964407035.1. Taxonomy (GTDB): domain Archaea; phylum Nanobdellota; class Nanobdellia; order Woesearchaeales; family B29-G15; genus B29-G15. The sequence goes on from CAYOTZ010000038.1 coordinate 6,162, forward strand.
AGCAATCCTCAAAGAGCCCCTTTTTATCTCACGCAAGTTAGCTATTTGAAATGCCTGCTCTGCCAGTCCAGCCGCCTCTGAGTAGCGCTGCTGCACGTACCTGATGTACGCCATCTGATATCTTGCTCTCTCGTAATA
>CAYOTZ010000039.1:0-6193 GCA_964407035.1 uncultured Methanosarcinales archaeon
TAGATACAGAGGGCGGGATATCTCATGATAGGCTAAGACAGCTCTCAAAGGGTAATAGGAAGAGAATTGAGAACATACTATTCCTAAAGCCGACAACATTTCAGGAACAGTTGGTAGTATTCAACAAACTGAGGAAGCTGGTGACAAAAAAGCTTGGCTTGATTGTGGTAGATACAATATCAATGCTGTACAGGGCAGAACTGAGCAATGTGCGGGAGGTCTATGAGATAAACAAGGAGCTAGGCAAACAGCTCAGCTATCTTGTTGAGATAGCGCGAAAGCTGGATATTGCTATTTTAATAGCAGACCAGGTTTATTCCGACTTCAACAACAGGAATAATGTAAAGCTTGTTGGTGGGGACATAATAACCTATTCTTCAAAGTGCCTTATAGAACTCAAATCAGGAGAGAAAGGCGAACGCTACGCTACTCTGGTAAAGCACAGAAGCCTGCCAAGGAGGACTGTTTGCTTCAAAATAACAGAAAAAGGGCTAAAGAAACACAAGCCGAGCTTTGGCTTAATCTGAAACAAACTCTTCAATCTTATAGCTAAATTCCTTGACCGATTTTATAACACCCCGAAGCTTGAGATACTCTCTTGCCAAAAGCCAAAATACAAGCGCCAACGACTTCTTGCCCTTGTTGTTGGCAGGCACACAGAGGTCTATGTTGTTGCTCTGGTTGTTAGTATCGCAGAGAGCGACTATTGGTATGCCAACAGCCAAAGCGTCATTCACTGCGTTCCTGTCAGGCCAAGCATCCACAACGAGCAGCACCTTGGCTTCTGTGAAATTCTCAAGCAAAGGGTTTGTGAGTATACCTGGTGGGTATCTCCCCGGGATTGCTCTTGCCCCTGTCGCTTTGCCGAACATTGTTATCGGCTTCCAACCATTCTCACGCCTGCTAACCACAAGTATGTCCTCTGGTGCATAATAGGAGAGGAAATTCGCAGCTATTGACAAGCACTGGTCTATTTTTTTGAGATTCAATACACAAAGCCCGTCTTCCCTTATCTTGTATATAAACGGCTCCATATATTTTGTTTTGAATTTGGTGCCTATGTGAATACCTGACTTGAGATACTCTTCTGTTGGCACGAGTAATGTCTCTTCAGCCATTTTTACCTCCTCACAAGACAGTTCAAGAATGAACTGCCACTTTATCGCCCTGGCAGACACAGCACATAGTCATGTGCTGCTTAGGCCCTAAAGCAAAGCGATTCCTGCTGCTTTAAATAGCTTTTGGTATCACAGTAGAGGGTAATCCTGTAGCACTTTATATTTAGGGCCTTCTGGGGTTAACTCTGAGCTAACGAGTGAGAATTTTGTAACTTGAAAGCTTATATTTGCTGGTTTAATCTGCTGAATTTTTTTTACTGTAATTTGCTTGTTCAGGATTGCCTTGACTCTTGCAATAGTCAAATGCGCTGTGAAATTAGTCAACGGGGTTAGACCAAGTTCTCTGCATATGGCATTGTGTAATTCTGAAAAGCCATACGCCTGAAAACCGAGCCATATCACGCGTATATATTGCCAATTTGGAAAAACACCAAGCCGGCTCAGGACAGCAGTAAAACTTTTCTGCTTAACCTTTGCAAGAGCCGATTTCAGCTCATTCAGCTTGCTCTTTGGGGTTTCACCGAAAAAAAGCAAGGTTATGTGCTGGTTCTCCTTAGAAACGAACTTGGCTTTTACGCCAAACTCAGTTAGTGCCATCCTAATCAGCTCTGCTTCCCTTAAAACCTCGTCAGGAACCCAGATAGCTATGAATAATCTCAAGCTGCTCACCGTTCAAGCAAAAAAATCTTCAAGGTCATCTTCCTCGCCAAAGTCCTCTGTATCCTCTACTTGCTCACCGTTTGCAGTTGGTGCTGGAGCAACATCTTCTTTTTCAGTATATTTTAGCACTCTCTTTTCTACATCTGCTACTTCTCTCTCGAACTCTACTTCTGTTTTAGGGTCCCTGCGAAAATTCTCTTGTTTCTTATCTTTATGTTTAGACACAACCTCTGCAAAACCTACATTATCAAGAACTTTTTTAAGCCGAATTTTTACTCTCTCTCCTGGTCTGGCATTAGAAACAAAGATCACAAAACCCTTAACTCGCGCTATACCGTCACCTCTCTCTCCTTTTGATTCTATGGTTACTGTTAACTCTTCTCCTTGCTTAACTGGAGCTGCGCTTTTTTTATACCTCTCAACCATCTCTTGAACCCACCTGAGCCAAAAAAACAACAAAATCTTAAAGTATTAAAGCATAGTGCCTTTTTAAATTTTTGTATTTTTGAAGAGAGAAATCATATATAGATTAATTAATTTAAGAAATAAATTAAATAATATGATAAATTACCTTTTGTTAGTGAAATCTAAATTAAAGTTATTTTTGTTATTTAAGTTACTAAAGTTATTAAAGCGTTAAAGTAACGAAAATTATAAATATAACATTTGTAACTTGTAGCTATTAGGACTGGGAAGCAGAATGAAAAAGATAAATCTCGGACTGCCTGATAAGTTGCATACAAGTGCCAAGGTTCTCGCTGTTCTCAAGAACAAAACGCTTCAGGACTATATTCTTGAAGCTGTTGAGAGGGCTATAAAAGAAGATAAAAAGCTTATTGAGGAGCTAAAGGCATTAAAATGATAAATCATAGATATTTAGCAATTAGCTGTATAACATTAATGTTGATAAGCTTGATTCTCACCAGTGCCTCAAACAGCTTTGTCGTGCTACTGGAGCCCTCTCCGAGTGAGCTTCTCAATGAGCTTCCCATTCTGAAATTCGTAACAAAGGAAAATGCCAGTTGCATGTTACAGCTGGATAACACTACCATATGGAGTGGTAATACAACTGCTAACAAGCAGCACAACATAAGCTTGAGCTCACTTGAACTGGGAAACCACAGTTGGCAGGTTAGCTGTCTATTCAATATGACCAATGAAACAAAGCATAGCTGGTTTTTTTACGATAATACACCACCAGTAATATCTGTTGAAAATCCAGAACAGGACTCGGTGGTTGACAGAGACAATGTGAACATAACCATTACAGTGAATGAAGAGGCAAACTGCAGAGCATCTATGGACAACAAAAGCTACTCAGAGATGAGCAAACATTTTGTAGAGAACAATGGCAAGTTTGTGCTAAAACTCGTGGACCTGGAAGATGGCAACTACAGGTTTTTTATCAAATGCAAGGACAGGGTAGGGAATATCAAAGTTTCAGAGTTAAATTTCACAGTTAACCTACCAATAACAGCCAGTATATACATTGATACGAACACTGACGAAGAAGGGCATTACTTTCTGCCAGAAGGGAGGAAAAAGCTACGGCTCAAGCTTTCAAAACCTGTTGAAAACGTTCCCACTCTGTACTACAAATTCGAAGACGGGATTAAACACGATGTGGCACTGACTGGTTCTGGGAGGAACTGGTACGGCTACGTGATAATAGAACCTAAAATGAATGACAAGATTGCTGTGTTCCACGCAAGCTATGAGAACGAGCTAATAGGAATAAAAAAGGGGCAGATGTTTGTTGTTGATAGTGAAAGCCCTCCTCCACCCCTTAGCATTGTAGCAAAGGAAACTGCTACTGGTGTATTGTTGGAATGGTATTACAAAGGCGAGGATATTGATTTCTTTAAGATATACAAATCAACAAAGCCAGAGTTGAGCTTTTTTGATTTTTACAGGGAAACAACAAGGACAAGCTTTGTTGACAAGGACACAGAACATGGTATGACTTATTATTACAGTGTAAGCGCAGTGGACCTGGCTGGCAACGAAGGGCAAATTTCAGAAACAACTAAGATAACCCTTGGCATGCCAGAGAAGGCGCCTGAAAAAATAAACCCAAAGGTTATTGCCAGGATCAACCAAACAATTGATAAGCTAAAGACGCTCCAGCTGGATTTAGAATCAGCAAGGCATAACCTGAAAGACACAGATAAATTAAAGCTCAACGAGCTAATATCTGATTTTGCACTTCTCAGTGAAATAGAAGCAAGAATAAAACAAACTGACCAATTCATAAAGCAACTAGAACAATCGAAGAGTGCAACAGAGCAAGATGTTGAGAAGTTAACAATCAATATTGACAACTTTATTGAAGAAACAAAGAAGAGTGCAGCCAATGCTGTAGTGTATGATGGTTCTGCAGAAACACTCCAGTCATTAGCAAACGACGGATTGGAGAAGCTTGTTCTGAGATATTCTGAGCTGGCACAGCTCTCTTCTGAGGAGCTACCAGTGCTAAAGAAGAAAGCAGCACAACTCAGCGAATTAATACGTGTAAGCGTTTCAGCTGACAGGTTTACAATCACGCTTCTAGATGGAAGAAAAGAGCAGGTAACCAAAATAGAGAAAAGGGTAAGCTATTCTGGGACAGAAAAGCTAAAGCAGCTCAAGCTTGTTGAGTTTATCCCAAAAGAGGCAGCGAGCAGCTCACAAAAACTGAAATTCAAAACACTCAATTATGAGGTTATTGAACAGGACCCTGTAATCAGCTGGAATATAAACGAGCTTGGTTATGAAGATGTAAGTATTGTGTACTACATAAAAAACGGAGTTACAGAGGATATTCTTCAAAGGACAACAACAGTGGTAATACCCACAACTCTACCGCAAGCCCAACAAACAGAGAAAATGACAGGGTTTGCAGTGAGCGAGCAATTTAGTGGTGTTAGCATACACACACTGCTACTGTCGTTAGGTATCCTGATTGCTGTATCACTGGCAGTGTATTACTTCTTTTTTACAAAGCCTGCTTCAGTAGCTCATGATTACAGCCTGAAGCTGAGCAGAGAGAAGACCACAGTAGCCCAGATTATTGCAAAAGCAGACAGTGCTGCTGAGGCACTTGATTTCAAAACAGGACTCCAGTTGTACTATGCTGTTCTTCATCTCATAAAAGCCGGGCAGTTAAAGCTAACCAAACAACAGCTCAACCAGCTGAGAGATTTAAGAACAAAACTCATTGCTCTGCAAACCATATTCAAAGCACACAAGCTCTATGCAAACAAGGATTATGAAAAGCTGAACCAAGCGCTCAATCAACTCAAGCCCTTGGTGATAAAGTTTAGCTTAAAGGATAAAAAATCAAAACTGACAGATTATCTGCTCCAGTGGTATTATCACTATTTTAACACTTTGGATTTCATAGGGAAGGAAAAATAAAGGGGGAGATGGATTGAGAAAGTATGAAGCTCTTGGAAGAGTTAACTTTGCATACTTTTTCAGGATTAGAGGAGTAATGAATAAGAACTCTTGGCTACCTTCTCTAATGTATGTGCTGTTGGGGTATGCTATAGCAGCAAACTTTAATCCATTTATACTTGTTGTAAATACTATCGCTATCGCAAGCATTTTCATGTGTATCTTTGCTTTGAATAATCTTTTTGATTACTGGATAGACAAAGAGAGAAACTACATAGGATGCTTAATCAATAAAAAGGAAATGAGTTTTAAAAAAGGGGTAGCATATTGTTTATTACCACTAACAGCCCTTTTTCTGTTAGCATTTCTACCATCCATCTCTGTGGTATTAGCTATTCTCTTCCTGGGGTTCGGTATAGCTTATTCCCTCCCACCTTTTAGATTAAAAACGAGAAAAAGGGGTTGGCTTGTTAATCCGCTCTGTGCGGCGCTGGTATTCCTAGAAGGGTTCTTTGCAGTGTCTGGCAACCCAAGAGTTGAAGTTATTATGCTAACAGTTATAATACTTTTATTTCATTCCTATGCAGAAGGGCTACACATTTTAACAGATTATCACTTAGGAGAAAAGGTTATAAATCCAGAAAAGACAAAAGCGTTAATAAGAAGGATAGTTTTGCTCGGAGTAATTGTTTCAGCTGGTTTTTTTCTGTTTAATCCTGTTTTCCTGGTCACCATCTTGTTCTCTCTAATCCGTTTGCTTTATCTGAAAAATATCGATAAAAGAGCTCTGTATAGACTTAGGTTTAGAGTTCTGGAACCATTCATATCGCCAATCTACTCTGCATACGAACTTGCTATATACGGGATATTGGGTGTGTTAAATGTTGTTTGAGAGGATTAAGCAACAGAGATTTTACAGAACAGCAAAATCAGGGTTAAATATGCTCAAGTATGAATTTATTGGGGCTAAACCAATATTCTGTGTGTACTTTGTTACCCTGAACTGCAACCTGAGATGTAAATTCTGCCCTATTGTTGAG
>CAYOTZ010000040.1:0-1141 GCA_964407035.1 uncultured Methanosarcinales archaeon
GGGTAAGTATCTAAGCAAGCCTCAGGCAGTTGTTTTAGTAGTGGGTTATACTGCTTATGTGCTGCTCAGATTGAAGCTTTTTCTTTAAAATTAAAACTCTTTAAATAAATTCTTGGAGAAATTTACCAAATTCCTGCCATCGGTTTAGAAATTCTTTTTATCCGATATGTTAAGCTAATCGAATTTTCAATCAAAAAAATGTTGGATGTTTAGCAGATTTGTGATTGCTATGCTCGAAATTTATAGAAAAATATATATATCTCACTAACCAATTCCAATCTATGCAAGACAAAAATGTTTTTTGTATCTTTGGAATCTTGCAAACAATTACTTTGGGAGTCATTCTATTTTTCATTTTAGAAACAACTAATATCAAAAGAGATACTTCTATTGTTTTGAGTATTTTGTTTTCATTATTCACATTAATTGTTGAATACATAATTTATTCAAAAAAGTGAAAATTCACTTTAGTGAGGCGTATATATTCCAGTAGTATTCTTAAATACCTTGGAGTATTCTTTTCCAACAATTTGGTAATGAATTTGAGAAAATCAGTGAAAAGCACGATGGGCAGGATGATTAAATAAACTTACTACAAGTAGAAGATAATTACTGGTTTTGAAAGGCATTTCAATATCTACCCAACCAAATGATTAAGGTTGATTCTAATAAACATAGTGTAACACTAATTTTACTCTATGGGTCGAGTTTGCTAGTTCAACTTTTTAATCTTGGATACAAAGAAACCCTCTGTGTCATTATCCTGTGGCCAGAGCCGTAAGCATTTCTTGATTTCTGGATTGAATTCATTTTCTTCATACTTCAAAATAGGGCTTGAGCTTTTTAGGTTTAACTTGATATTGAGAAGCTTTGCATTTGGGAATTCTCTCAGCAAATAGTCAACCACTGCTTCGTTCTCTTCTGGTTCCAAGCTGCAAGTGGAATAAACAAGAACACCGCTTGGCTTGAGCACACTAAACGCCTGCATTATCAAACTCTTTTGCACATTTGACAATTTCTTGACTATGCCTCTGCTCCAAGTAATAAAGGTGCCTCTTGATTTTCTTATGGCTCCAGTCCCAGAGCAAGGTGCATCTAACAATACTTTATCGAATACCACATCTTTAAATGCTTGTCCGAG
>CAYOTZ010000040.1:1151-6156 GCA_964407035.1 uncultured Methanosarcinales archaeon
CAGCATTACTTACTCCACATCTCTGAAGGTTTAAACCCAGAGCAGCTATTCTCTTACCTTTGTGGTCGTTAGCTATCAAAACCCCTTTGTTGTTCATTATCTCGGCTATTTGCGTAGCTTTTGAGCCGGGCGCTGCGCACATATCCAGCACTAACTCTCCTGGTTTCGGCTCCAGCACTATTGCAGGTATCATAGAAGCAGCTTCCTGAACATAGTAATAACCGAGCATATGTTCAGTTGTGTTGCCTATATCGAGCCGGTCACCAGATTTGTGTTCTATCCAAAAACCATTTTCAGTCCAAGGTATTTTGGTAAGCAGCCATTCTTTGCTCAATCTTTTTACGCAATCACTCACACAAATTTTCAACCTGTTGACCCTTATACTCTTTCTTAAAGGTTTATTGCAGATGCTAATGAATTCTTCGTATCGTTTTCCGAGCAACGCTTTATAATGGGAAACAAAAGAGGGCTTTGGTTTCATTCTCAGTAAAAAAACAAAAGATTTTAAATATTATTTGGTGATTAAGCTTTTCAATGAGAAAAAAGAGGTTTACTCATGGCTATATCTTTACTCTTGACGCTTTTATTGCTGTTGGTGTGCTTCTTATTGGCGCAATAATCATTCTTAGTTATAATCCTGTTACTCCTTGGTACAGACAGTCGTCAAAGTTCGTAAACGACCTCCTCTCTTTGTATACGCAAACCAGTTTAAAGGACTTGAATGTGAACTATACTTCTGAGCTTATTAAAAATGGCTCTATCAGCAACCCTGATAATACAATAATAGAGCAGCTTGGCGAATTTTATTACACTCACAACCTAACTTTAGCTAGAGAGCTAGTGGAGCAACTTACAAATAATACTATACCTGGAGAATATGGTATTGCTTTTTTTATTAATGGCACAGAAATATACGAACGAAACCAGACACTAAAACAGAAGTCAAAGATTTTATTAACAAAAAAGAGTAATATCATTGGAATATACAATCGCAGCGAGGCATGGGGACCCTATCTTGCAGAGGTGAGAGTTTGGCAATGAGGCGAATGAACAAAAGGGGTGTGTTTTATACAGCTATTTCCCTGTTAATAGTTAGCATACTCCTGCTTACCTTTAGACCAAAACCCGGAGAAGTGCAAACAGAAATATTGGAAGTGGAGCAAAAGCGTCTTGAGATTGCTAATGACCTAGTTGAGAATATTAATAATGCCTTCATTCCCAGGTTGGTTACTGTATCTGCTTATCGAGCACTACAAGCCATGATTCTATATATGAACTATTCTGGAACTTATGATGCTGATGAATTGAATGGGCAGTTTACAGAAGTGCTGATGACTGGCAATCTCACAGATAATGGTACTACTGAAAATCTTGACGATTTTCTCGGTTCGAAGATAATGGGAAACTACACGCTCTTGAGAAACCTGAGAATGCTCGAGCAGAGTGTTGCTAATAATCTTAACCTTAATCTGGAATTCAATGAAACTAGCTACTTTGGAAAACTTTATCAATCCAAAGAGAGTGGCGAGCGGTATGTTTTGGTTAATCTAACCTTGCACTATTTTCTTAACGCTTTCATTGCACAGTGGAACATCACAAAGACATGGAAAGTTCAAGTTCCAATAATTGGTTTGCCAGACCCTCTCTTGATGGAAAAAACTCACAACAAAATAGATATTAATTTTGCTGATTACGAGATAAACTATAGCAAGGATTGGACGAGCTTGTTTAGGTTCATAGATGACATTGATTTTCTGAAAGAGGAGAATGCACCAAACTTTGTTATGAGAATGACAGGTGATTATCTTAACTCTGAGTGTTGTGGCTACGAATCAGCAATTAACCCGAATTTCTTTAATTTCAGTAATGAATATAATTTGACTTATATTGACTGGTGTTTTTACTCAACAAGATGCGCGCCTTATATCCCCAATTCATCGCTTTATGAGATTACCAATATAACTTCTCATTCCAAAAATGTGAAATTCTACGGTTTTAAACTTGATGCTTATCACTATGCAAAATTTGACTGTTCTAATTAATAGCTTTTTTATAAGTTAACTCCTAACAGGATTGACAAGTGCGAAGGTTGCACTGTATAAAATCAAATTTTTAGACAATTGGGATGACTGCTACAGTATGGAGTAGTATATCATATCTAATTAGAGCTGTATGTGCCAATTGCACTAACCGAGAAGGTTTTGATTATCACAAGCAAGTTGGCTTAAGCTTGATGAACAACAATGATGGCACTATTTTTTGATGTGAGCAACATCACTCCTCCTAGTCACATCTCGGTCGTATTACTATAATGAGCATGTAAAGGCATGAATTGATTTCAAATGCTGATGTGATTTAGTGATGCAAATGAGAAGATACTCCAGACACTGAACAAATGCTGGAAATTCATAAAAAGCGTCATAAAGCTTATATAAGAGCCCGTAAATATAATGAGAACAAATTGGAAAAAAAATTGTTAACTGAAAATGGGCATCATAGGATACAACCACATAGCACCTTCATACAATGAGTTACACAGCCAGGAACAGCTTAATAAGTTAAAGCTAATAAAAACCCATTTTTCTCCAGACCATAACGCTCTGTTGCTTGATGTGGGTTGCGGCACAGGACTTAGCAGCTTATTGTTTAACTGCGTTAAGGTAGGTATAGACAGCTCGATTGAGATGCTTAGACAGGCAACAGACATGCTAAGGGTGCTTGGCTTTGCAAAGAATCTGCCATTTAAAGACAAGGCATTTGATTATTCCATCTGTCTAACTGCTCTTCACAACTTCAGAGATTTTCGTATCGCCTTGAGCGAGATGAAGCGAGTGACAAAGTGGAAGATTATAGTTTCTGTGATGAAACGCTCTTCAAGACATTCAGCAATATGCAATCATCTGAAAAAACATTATAAGCCCTATTTGCTCCTGAATGACAGGGTTGATGACATATTCTTCATTTGAGATGGTTGTTCTCAAAAACAATAAACTATAAAAGCTTGCAAAGCATAAATTTTAGGTATGAGTAAGGAAGATGTCCTTAAGCTTGCAGAGAACCTGAAGAGGAATGGATTGGCAGCTTCTCAAGAGGAGGCGATACGCAAGGCAAAGCTCCTGTTAGGAGTGTCTTTTACAGAACAGCCAGAACAAAAGCAACATCAAGGAGAGGACATAGACATAACAAAAGAGAACAAGCCAATCAAGGATTTGTTTGAAGAGGCTGGTATTAAAGTCGATATAGAGGCAAAGAGGATGCCCTATTTTGACGAGTTTGAGGCTTCTGAGCAATCTGATTTGGTTGGAGCTGAACCAGAGAAAGAGAACAATCCACAACGAAAATATGCAGAAGAGGATGTTGACTTAGTAGATTTCTTTAAATAATGAATCAAAAATTTAATATACTCGTTCTTTATAAGCTGAGTTATGCCCAGTGAGCAGTTGATACAGTATGTAAAGGAGAATCTAAACAAAGGTTTCACAGAGGATCAGCTAAAGACTGTTTTGCTACAAGCTGGATATCCTGAATATGAAATTGACCAAGTATTCCATCAGATAAACGATGAGAGAGCAACGCCTACTGTTACATCACAACTACGGCCTAATGCTACTGATGTTAATGCCCAAATTGATTTACAGTCCAGGGTTCAACCAGTTCAGCAGTCAGCAACCCAAACACAAGTTACGCCAGTTAGTGAAAAAGGACAAAAAAAGCTGGCTGAAGGGAAACTCAGTACAATTGCTTTTGCTCTTATGTTACTTGGTTTGGTGATGCTTTCCTTTGTTCTTTCTCTGCCTCTTGTTTTCATATGTGGTTTGGGTCGAACAGGCATACTGGTTACATATTTTTTAGTATTGCTTACAGGAGTGGGTATCGGATATCTGATATTCTGGATAGCACTCTCTTTTGGCTTGAGTGTAAAAAGAATGGTAATCACAGGTGTGGTGGCACCTTCCTTTGCCCTGGCAGCTATCTCTTTTGTGTTTGCTTTCACTCGAAAGATACTCTCTGCACGTGTTGAGTTCTATGGCCGCTTGAATCCCAATTTGGATGTTTCGCTGTTAGCCATAAAGACACACAGCCCTCTGCTTACTTCGCTATTATTCTACTTGGTTGTGAATTCTTTTATACTCTGGCATATCTTCAGGAAAAACAAAAAGAGAGAATTGAAGTGGTACCTTGTGGGGTTACCAGTGTATATAGTCAATCTGCTGGTATCTTATCTATTTGCTTCAGCAATAGTGGCAAGAGCAATCCACTAGGCTACTTTAAGAATCTTCTAAGCTCTTCAACCTTATCTGTTCTCTCCCAAGTAAACTCTGGCTCGTGCCTGCCAAAGGCGCCGTAGCAAGCTGACTTTTTGTAAATTGGTTTTCTCAAATGTAGATATTCTATAATGTCTTTAGGTTTCAATGAGAATACTTTTCTGACTATCTCCATAAGTTGCTTGTCATCGAGCTTGCCTGTTCCGAATGTCGTTACGAACAGTGAAACTGGCTCTGCCACACCTATTGCATAAGCTATCTGAACCTGGCATTTATCCGCCAGACCTGCTGCTACTATATTCTTGGCTATGTATCTGGCTGCATAAGCGCCAGAACGGTCAACCTTGGTCGGGTCTTTGCCTGAGAAGCACCCGCCCCCATGCGGTATCAAGCCACCGTATGTGTCCACCATAATCTTTCTGCCGGTCACGCCTGTATCTGCCGCTGGGCCACCTTTCACGAACCTGCCTGTTGGATTTACAAATATCTTTGTCTTGCTGTCCATTAGCTTACCGCAAACCGGTGTAATAACATGTCTTATGATGTCTTGCTTGATTTTCTCGTAAGGTACATTTGCTGAGTGTTGGGAGCTAACAACTATTGCTTCTATACGCTTTGCTATGTTATCTTCATAAGCCACAGAAAGCTGAGATTTGCCATCTGGCCCTAAATAGTTTAGTATCTTTTTTTTGCGGACCTCACTGAGCTTTTTTGTGAGTTTATGGGCTAGAACTATTGGC
>CAYOTZ010000041.1:0-6097 GCA_964407035.1 uncultured Methanosarcinales archaeon
GTCAATCTTTGTCTGCTTTACTGCTGTTTCGCCTTTGATGTGCATGTCAATAGCCTTGCCTATTGCATCGGCACATGAAGTAATGACCCCGCCTACACCCACCACTGGCTTGGGGCATCTAATACCGCGAAGCTGCTTTACTATGAATCTCGCTTCAATCCCTGACCTCAAAGCTAGTGAAATCAATCTACCTATTGCTTCTGTAAAAGAGTTTATACAGCCACCGCTCTTGCCCATCTGCACGAAAGTTTCAAAGGGCTTCCCTTCTTCATCTTCGTTTATTGTAATGTAAAGCCCGTCACAGCCTGTCTTTATCTCTATAGTGGCGCCTGTAGTTACCAATGGTCTAACTCTGGGCTTAAGATAACAAGCTTTCTCATGTTTTGCCGCTTTGGTAGACAAAACCTGGAACTTCCTGCTACCATCCCTGTAAACAGTAACGCCCTTGCAGCCAAGCTTGTAAGCCAGCAAATAAACCTTTTTCACATCATCCCTCGTAGCACTATTAGGGAAGTTCACTGTCTTGGAAACAGCATTGTCTGTATATCTCTGGAACGCTGCCTGAATTCTTATATGCTGTTCAGGCGGCACATCGTGTGCAGTAACAAAAAGCTTCTTTACGTCATCCGGGACTTCCTTTATATGCTGGATAGAGGTCGTCCTAGCAACCTTTTCTATCAAGGCTTTGCTGTAAAAGCCACGCTGTTTGGCTATTTTTAAAAAGAGATGGTTAACTTCAAATAGTTCTTTTCCCAAGCTGTCTTTTACATTCCTGACATAGGCAACACTAAATAACGGCTCTATGCCCTGCGTTGTATTGGCTATTATGCTTGTCGTGCCAGTAGGGGCTATTGTCGTTACAGTGGCGTTACGCATAGCTCGCTTGCCCTTGAATATCGATTTATCCCAGTTAGGGAAATTGCCTCTTTTCTTTGCCAACTCAGAAGAATAGTGCTTGGCTCTCTTCTGTATAAAACCCATGACCTTTTCAGCTATCTTAATCGCATCTTTCGATTGGTATGACACACCGAGCCATATAAGCATCTCGTGAAAGCCCATTATGCCCAAGCCGATCTTCCTGTTTGCCATTGTCATTTCAACTATCTGTGGTATTGGAAAATTACACCTGTCAATAACATTATCAAGGAACTTCACACCCAAGCGAACAAGGTAATCAAGTTTATCATAATCAATTTCTGCCCTCCCGAACTTGCCACTTACAACCTTAGAGAGATTTATGTGCCCGAGATTACATGACTCGTAAGGTAGAAGTGGCTGTTCACCGCAAGGATTAGTGGCTTCTATCTTACCAATAGCAAGTGTGGGATTAAACTGGTTGATTCTGTCAAGAAACAATACCCCTGGCTCGCCGTTCCTCCAGGCGCCTTCAACAATTAAATCAAATACCTTGGCTGCTGATATCTTCCTTACAACCTTGTTGTTCCTCGGGTTTATAAGCTCATAGTCCTTGTTATTCATCAGCGCTTCCATAAAGCGCTCTGTTATTCCGACTGATATATTGAAATTGGTGAGTGTATGCTCCTCTTTCTTGCACTGTATAAAGTCAATAATGTCAGGATGGTGAACATTCAATACAGCCATATTAGCGCCACGGCGCTTACCGCCCTGTTTTATTGTTTCTGTAGCTGCGTCAAAAACCTTCATAAAGGAGATGGGACCAGAGGCAATTCCTCCTGTGGTTTTTACAATATCACCTTTTTTTCTTATTTTTGAGAAGGAAAAGCCAGTACCGCCGCCGCTCTTATGGACAAGAGCAGTGTTCTTTATAGCTTCAAAGATACTAGCCATATCATCCTCAACAGGCAATACAAAACAGGCAGATAGCTGCCCCATATCAGTACCAGCATTCATAAGGGTTGGCGAATTTGGGACGAACTCAAATGATGTGAGGGCATTGTAGAATTCCTTTATGTCTTCTTTCCAGTCCTCACCATACGCTTTGCTCGCTAAGCCAATATCAATAGCCACTCTTTTGAAAAGCTCGGTGGGTGTTTCAATTACCCTACCCAAAGCGTCCTTGCGAAGATAGCGGCTCTTAAGAACATTCAAAGCGTTCTTGGTAAGCTTGTTATCAATGTTCTTGAATTTTATATCCTCCAAATCTTTTTTTTTCATTTTGACTACCCCTTTTGAAGCTTCTTTAGCTCTTTTTCAAACCTCGTTATATCTTTGAACTGGCGGTAAACAGAAGCAAAGCGAATATAGGCAACCTCGTCAAGTTTTTTGAGATAATTCATAACCTGGTCGCCGATAAATTTTGAGGGCACTTCTGTTATAAACTTTGACCTTATCTTCTGCTCTATGGCTTCAATAATCGAGTTTATCTTGTCATAACTAATTGGACGCTTTTCGCATGCTTTTGATATCCCAGTCATTAGCTTCTTACGGTTGTACGGCTCTCGTCTCCCATCTTTTTTTATCACAATGATATCACCAAGCTCAATCCTCTCGTATGTCGAGAAGCGCTTCTTGCACCTCATGCATTCCCTCCTGCGCCGAATGATGCTGCCGTCTTCTGTCTCTCTTGAATCAATGACCTTGGTCTCCCTGTTTCCGCAAAATGGACATTTCATTGCAATAAACCCAATATATTGTTATTACAAAAAAGTGGATTACTATATATTGTGTATTATTAGCTTAAATGTTATTTATATTTTTGTTTTGTTTTAAAGTTATTTTGAATTATGTGTATTACACAGAATAAAAATCTTTATAAGTTTCAAAATGAAGTTAACCTTTTTAAAATAGTAAACGAGGTGTTTGAAAATGGCAGTAAATTGGAAGAGCAGCATACCAATTCTGGTGTGGTTCTTGGTGTATGCGCTGCTTGTTGGCTGGGCAAAGCTGCAGCTTGTCGGCTTTATAGCAGGTCTGGTAATAGGCGTTGGTTGGTTGCTCGTAATACCTTTGATGTATGAGTTAGGGGTAGCCAAAGTAGTGAACCAGTGGTTCCAGAAGGCAGCATTATGGGCTTTCTTCGCTGCAGCATTCGGGCTGGCTGGTTTGACTTTGATAAAGAACCAGCAATGGTGGACGTGGATTGTCGATTTCGGTTTGTTAGCAAGTGGATTCTTTGCAATGATTGGTGCGCTAATTGGTTTCTTCAAGTGGAAATAAACTTTTTTTTTCCTTCGAATTTTTATTCTTGAGCAGCACTATCCTTGAAGCTGGGTGTTCGTCAATTATTCTGTAAGGTGTTAACTCATTGAACTTTTCTGCAAAATTTCTTACATAATCGTGGATGGGCATATTCTCTATCGTCAACCGTTTCCTAGAGTAACCGAGGAACATGTACGCTTTTACCTCAACAAAATCGACAGGGTTCCTTGTTAGTAGCTCAGCCAGCGCTTTTAATTCTCGCGGGCTGTCATTCATACCCTTAATAAGTGTAAACCGAGCAACACTCCTTATATTGCTTTTTGATAGCAGCTCTAAGAATCGAGTGTGTCTCTGCCAAGAGTCCTTTAGCTTTGGAACAACAATCTTGGTGTAGGTGCTACTGGAGCCAGCCACCATAGAGATATAAAACTGGCTCGGTAAAGCTCTCAAAGCAACCAGCTTCTCAAATGCCTCTGGCAAGCTTCCGTTGGAAACAATAAATACGCTTCTTGCCTTTTTCTTATCTCTGAGATATTTAACGAGTTCTGGGAGATATGGGTAAAGCAATGGCTCGCCAGATAGCGAAATAGCATAATGGTCTGGTGTTAGTGCTTCTTTTAGTAACTCTCTGTTGATGCGCTTCCTGCCGCCAAAGCCGCTGAGAAGTTGTTTTCTTGCAGTTATTAGACAATTCACAAAATCTTCTGGCTTGAGTAGCTTTTCTTCTTTTAGAGTGTCAAAACCCATATACTCCACTGGCCTCCAGCAATAGATGCAGCTATTATTACACCATAGCACAACAGGCGTCATCTGCATACACCTGTGAGTATGCACTTTGTAGAATCGCTGCTTGTAGCATGCTGAGCCATTCTGTAGCACTTTCTTTGTCCAGCTACATATCTGCACAGCTGCATGGCTGCATAGCCGATACTGTTTCTTTATCAGTGCCTGTCTGCTTTTTTCTGGTATCACAACAGAAAGAAAACAATAATTCTATATAAACTTATTACCTCTTCTCATAACAAGACGCTGGGACTTACGCTTAACCGATACTCCGAAACCCTTTATCACACCTGAACAGATATGCAAGAATAGCAGGAAGTAATGCTTCACTATGTTCAAATATGAATCCAGCTTTGTTAGAGGATCTCTCTGTTGCTTAGAACCGAGTTTCTCAACAAAAGATACATGCTTAACATGTTCCCATCTCATTACCTTTATTAGCTCGCTTCTCTGTCTAATACCGTGCCGGTTCTTGATTTCATTGAACCTTGCAATAACCTCTGCATTCAACAAAGCCTCTAAACCAAAGCCAGTGGTTGGCTCAATCTCTGGAATAACAGAATACAGAACATCACAAAAGTAAGCCCTCTGGCCGGTAATAGCCAATCTTTTTCTCGATGTTATATAACCAATTTTTTCTCTGATGAACTTTCTAACGCCGTATCTGTGAGGTGAGGGCACGAGAGCCAAGCAAGACAACCTGGGACCACTGTAGCTGCCCAGTTTGACTTGCTCAACAAGACAGCCCACAAGTGCATCTATATCTCTTGGTCTTATGCCTATAAGGTCAGAATCGAGCTGCACAATCACTGCCTCTTTGGTTGTTTTGTATTGCTTGAGTAGCCATTCTGCAGCTTTTCTATATGCCCAGCCCTTGCCGCAATTCTCTGGTAGCGTTATTAGTTCTATAAATGGGTATTTAGCAGCGTAACGCTCCAGAATCTCACTGGAGTTATCTGTGCTTCCATCATCTACAAATATCCACTTTTTTAGTGCATTACCGAACCTGCCTTTTTCATGCCAGTTGACAATAGAAAGCGCTATGTGGTGTAAAGTTAACTCTTCATTATACACAGTGGTTATACCGTAAATCTGTTTTAGATAATCTTGTGAGTTACTTTGTAATGTATAAGATAACATTCGCGCACCTCTTCAACCTGGACAAAATTGCTCAGCTTCTTCTTAATATCTTCCAAACTAAGCTTAGCCTTTAATTTTTTATTGTAATTCACCTTTGATAATGTTATTGTATCGTAGAGTGCATAGTTTGAAAGCTCAGATAGTATTATGGTTGGATTGAGCTTGAACATATTTCTAGAGCTAATCAAGTATCCCTTTGCCTTCAGTATCTGAAGATAATTCTCAATCCTTGCAAGATTTGGAATGTTTATGTCAAGAGTTCTGAATTGCTTTAGCTTGTAGCACTCCTTAAGCACTCTAAGCTCATTCATTGTCAAATTAGACAGCTCAGGTAAAACGCCTACGCGCTTTGTTTCTGTGTCCAGTATTAGATTCCCGTTTATCCTCTCAACGAGCACCCTAAAATCCGTCTTTCCCTTACAGAACACAAGAGCGCATGGCAACAGAATTGTTTCTATCTTTTCTATTGGCTTTTCAGACATCAGCTTTATATCCTGCTTGGTTAGCTTTGGCTTAATAATAGGCAACACATTCTTTTCAGAGTAGCCCGTTCTGTTGTCGCTTAAGCTTTTGTCTTTTGATATTTCAGCTAAGATGCTTACTGTAGAGCCGCCATGCTGGCTTCTTCTTGGCCTCACATTAACGAAGAGTGGTGTGTCAACAATACCGGTAATCATAGCAGTGCCAATCGGTATGTTTTTTATCTCCTCTTCTGCTTCTTTTGTTATACCCTCAACAGATCTTGCAATAGCCTTAATGTCTGAAGGGTTAGTAACTTTGAGTATAATCTGGGTGTTGCACTGGCTCAGCACATTGTTGTCAAGTCGTGCAGGCCTCTGCGTAATCACGCAAAGCCCCAAACCAAACTTTCTACCCTCTGAAGCAATAGTCCTTATTATCTCAGAAGATTTTGCCTCACGATAGTTTCTTTCAGGGCAGAAGTTATGCGCTTCCTCAACAACGAGAAAGAAGGGGGGAACAAGTGACCGTTTTCTGCTTGTGAAGAGATCTTTCAGCAGCTTGTAGACTATCATCTCCTGCAACTCAGGCGTAT
>CAYOTZ010000042.1:0-6007 GCA_964407035.1 uncultured Methanosarcinales archaeon
TGCACCAGATAACTGTTCGGTTTTAGCACTCGCCTTATCTCCTGCACAGCCCTTTCAAGTTCGCTCAGTGTGTCCAGCATTGACAATCCCACCACGCAACCTAAACTAGCTTCTCTAAAAGGTAAATTGTAAACATCAGCTAAAATAACTCTTGTGCCATTGAATTTTGCTCTTAATATCTCTACGAGTTCTGGTTCAATGTCGCTCAGAATAATACCTCCTGCCAACTCTGGAACAAGTCTGAGAAGCTCACCCAGACCGCTACCAATTTCTAGGATAGGCGGCTTTGCATACTTAGCTAGATAACGTCTAACGAGCTTGCTGTTTAGCTCACTGAAGGGCTCTCTGTAGCTCTGAAACCCAACTAGTGAACTCGCCTGCCATTCCACCATCTTGCTACACAAACATCACTAAACTTAAAAAACTTTTTCTAATGGCAAGTATAATTTTGGCTTTCTCACTCCTATTTCGGCTATAACAAAATCATCCTTGTTTAGTGCTTTATAACCAAGGAACTTAACAGCACCAATGTTGCCTGCTATTGCAATATCGACAGAATTGGCGTTGAGAAGCCAAGCTCTGAAGCTGTGTGCAGCAAACGCATCTCCTGCACCAGTGAGCTGGGATGTCCTACCTTTCAAATAATTCTGGACCTGGTCAAGCTTATCTTCCTGCAGACGAATATGGTATGTTTCCCTTTTTGTTGCTATGAGAGCCCCGTTCTTGCCCAGCGTTACTACAACTGGCAACTGCAATCTGCGCATCAATCTTAACTGGTCTAAACCTTCAACAGCAGCTTGGAACCTATCGTTCTCGTCTCCTATTACCCTATTGTAAAGAATATAACCAAACTCATCGTAATTGAACTGACAGAGGCAAAAGGGCAAAACCCTATCAATTACAAAGTCAGGCGGCAGAGACCTTGTTATAACAGCCATCTTGTCTGCTATCGAGCTAACTATGTATTCAGCAAGTGAAACATCCTTAACAGAATTGAACAGTATTGCATTGTAGCCAAGCCCGTGAACAATAAAGCTTAACAAGCTCTGTAAGTCGCTCTGCTTTTCCCAAAGCTCTACCTGTTGCAGTAAAGGGCTTTTTAATACGATTTTATCGTGTCTGGTGCCAAGAACAAGGTTCAGTGGAATTGGTCTTGTTGAAAGGAATATCGGTGTTATGCCAAGCTTCGCCAAATAGCCAGCCAGTGTTCTACCTGGCTTGGATGTATCCAAGCTGGGAGTTGACATATCAAGGTAGCTTATATCCCAGTTAACAATAGCAGAGAGCTCCCTCACTGAGTTGACACCGCCACCACCGAATCTCTCTTCATAGCTAAAGCCCTGGAGAGCAAAGTAGAGATGCTGCTTTGCAAAGTGCTTGCCACCGCTTCGCAGCTCTTCAACGCATTCTATTTTTGTTTCAATACCACTATTCTCGTCTTTTAAATGAGCTGTGTTATCTTTAATCTGGTAGCTAACTGACTTGAGATAAGCGTCTATTGTTGCATTGCCAACTACAAGCACCTTTCTTGCATTCATTTTGCATTTCTTAGCTTAAAACCTATAACAGAGAGTGCACTGGGCCTAAAGTAGGAGCTTAAATTCTCAAATCCTCCCTTGGGCCCGAAGTAAGAACACCAAGTGGCTACGCTACCGCCTTCATCGAGTAGTATTGCCTCCTCTACGCCAAGTTTCTCAATCATAAAATAGGCCAGTTCTTCCAAGCTGCAGTGCTTTTGGCATATCACTAACTCCTGGTTTGTTAACCCTAGTGCATTGAAATAATATCTTGCAGCCCTTGTTTCTGGCGAGTTGAAAACATCCAGTGCTCTTTCAGCAAACTCGTCCGGGTAGTTGGCATAAATATATGCTAAAATCTCTTTGTCATTCAAACCTGTCTTGTTGAGCTTTTCTATGCTTCTTAGCCCGCTACTGTAAGTATTGCCAAGCGGATAGTCAAAATGAATAACGTGCCTGATATCATAGAACTGCTCAATAATATCTCTTCTGCTAAGCTCTAAAGGCTTACCTTTTGTTACCAAAGGTTTGCCTGATATTAGCCACACTACAGCGTCTGAAACCTCTATGTTATTTTTTGCCCTGTACACTCTGCCCTGTCTGTCAAATTTGAAGCTTTCTATGCCAAGTATGGACTGCTCCCAGACCACAAAGCAGTTATAAGTTCGTTCAGTCACTTTTTCACCTTGCAAGTGAAAAAGCTGTTCTTGCTTGTTTCTCTCCCAGGCAATATGCCAGAAGTTATTGCCTAAGTCACGATTGCCAGTTACTATAGCTGTGTGCCTTGGCATACCTTTTTCATTTATAAAACCGAGATTGGCCAGGTGTTGTTCATAGCTCCAGTGGTATTTTCTCAGCTCTTTTCTGTCTGTTATCACTCTGCCATTTTCTATTCTCACACCATCAGCAGAGATTAACCTGCCCTGTCTGTCCAAAATGTGCCTTACAAGACCACTGCTCCTGTTCAGTGTCTCTCTGTTTGCTATGCTGAGTTTGGCTTCTTCAACCAGCTCAAGAGGCACCTTAATGTAATATTCAAACTGTTTCTCTTTCGGTTGCTTCTCTCTATGAGAATGGATTTTAAGTTCTAACATTTGCTATCACCTTTGGTTTTACTTTGTAGTATATTATTGCACTCTCTTCACGTTCAATGAAATCTAAGAGAGTTTGGTTAACCCTTTTCATACCCCCTCTGGTATACAGCACTTCATTTGCGTATTCACTCACAGATTTGGGCAGCATAATGAATTTGAACGGTGTGCTAAGTAGCTTCGCTATGTATCCAGAGCTCAGCTTTTCGTCAATCTTGGCTCTGGCGAGTGCAGTTGCAAACTTCACCTTGTCTTCTATACTGTAGCTCATGCCAGTTGTTTGCTCTATAAAGGTTAAGGCAACGATTCCTGCAGTATAAGTATCGCCAGCAGCGTTTGTGTTCTTTGGTTCTATTCCTGGTAAGAACACGCCGCTGTAGTAGACCCTACCCTGCTTGTCTATAGCCAAACTACCTTTTTCACCCAATGATACAAAAATAAATTGGTAATTACCATAGCTTTGTTTAGTTAGTTCTCTAAGGTAGTTGGCAGCTGTGAGTAAGGCAGCTAAGTTAAGCTGCCCGTCTATGAATGGACTTAGGTTGAGCAGGGGACAAAGCTGGTTTGCATGATTGCAAATCTCGCACTCGTTCATTACAAGGTCAAAGCCATGAGACAGCACAGAGTAGGCAATATCACCTTTCATTTTATCTGTTAGGGCTGCTATGCCATACAGTTTCTTTGCTGTGATGTTTTGCCTGGCACTCTCGCTTAGTACCCTACTGACAAGCCCCTTGTAAGCAACACTATCCAGCACCAGCACGCCTTCTGGCAGCTCTAACTCAGCTGAATAGTCCATATTGTTTCTTGGGTGTTTGATTATGCGTTTGTCATTCACGATTGTGGTTCCTCTATCTTTTACCTTCGAGATTACAAGGTTCAGCTTGGGCGTTGCTTGTTCAAGCTCCAATTCAATGATTCTTGATTCTATGCCATCAGGAATTTGCGGTTTTATTGTGCCTTTTGGGTGCAAGCTCAGATATGCTGCTGGCAAGCCGAGAAACCCAAGCACTTTAGCCACATTCAAGCCACCACCACCAGCGACAGTCCTATCTGCTGTTAGCAATATATCAAGCTCACTGAGTTCTGGATTTTCTGAAACCTCCAGAGCAGTAACTTTGTCATGCTCTCTACTCAAAGCAGTGCCAGCTGAAACTACAAACTTTGTGAGCTTGTCACCTGAGTGTTTTACGCCCAGCCTTGTTCCGTCCCTGAAAATTAATGCTTCTGGCTCTATTATAACAGAGTCACCATCCTCTATATCTTTTCTCTCCAATTCATAGACAACCAGGTCTGTAACATCCTCGCCAATAATTGTTACCTTTTTGTCATTCATCTTTAGCACCTTCTCCTATGATATGCTCTGGTTCTGTAAGGAATGCTTCTTTCTTTAGCTCTTCAACAACATTGAATGTCTCTATTTGCATGGTGTTGAATCTCTGGCTAAGCTCCTGCTTGAAGTCCTCAACCATTGCATAATCCTTGAAGATGCACTCTGCTATGAAGTCCCAACCGAAATTCAGCTTGTGAAGCGTGTTAACATTCGGATGCTTTGTGAGGTATCTTTGCAGTTCTTTCTTGTGGTTATACTGGCAGCTTATCGTAATGTAAACAAGAGCGTGATAGCCGAGCTTGTGGAACTCAAGAATTGCAACATGTTTCTTTATGTATCTGCTGAGCTTCTTTTTTAGTTTCTCGTATACTGTCGATTGTGGTATGCTTAGTGTGCTTGCTATGCTGGGAACTCTTGTTCTCGCATCCCTTCTCAAAAATGAGAGTATTTTGGCGTCTGCGGGTTTCATTTTACAGGAGCTGCTTGAACGATATGTAGCTTGCCATATCCACGAGGTCGTAGGCAGAGCCTGCTTCATTATCATACCCCACTACCATGTTGATGGTTAGCAGATAATATCCAAGAGCTTCCTCGCCAGCCCCTTCTCCCTCCTCTAAGAACTCTGAATTTACCTTTATTAGCGGTTGAACTACCTGAGCTGTGTAATGCCTTTTCTCTTTGTTTATGATATCTTCCAGTCCAGGGTATTCCTTGTGAACCAAACCCAACCTAGTGTTTCCCGAAGCCCTGTATATCGCTTCTTTCACATCCTGTTCGGAAATATACCCATCACTTTTCGCAATAATTGTCATGTCTGTCCAAGAGCCATCTGCTACAGGCACCCTGTACGCCTTACCGTGAACAGACACTACTCTAGGTAAAACTTTCTGAATAGATTTACTGGCGCCTGTTGAGTGCAGTATTATGTTATCTATTGAGTAAGGTGCTTTTTGAGTGTTGGTCGCAGCATGGACTGTAGCGAAGTAAACCTTAACATCCTCCAAGCCCAAGTCCATTAGAACCTTCAACGGCAGAACAATGGATTTCGTGGTACATGAGGCATTGGATATTATTCTGTCATACTTGGTTATCTTTTGCTCGTTTACTCCCATTACTATATGTTTAATACTGTCATCGCATGGGGCTGAAACCAAAACCTTTTTTACATTTTGGTGAATGTGCTGCTCAAGCGTTTCTCTTGTTCTAAAAGCACCGCTGCATTCAAGCACTATCAGTGTGTTACCCCAGTCAATATTTGCAGGATTCTTTTCAAAACTCACCTCTACTTGTTTGCCATTGACCCTTACATTCCCTTCATTCATCGAAATGGAGTAAGCCCTATCTTTTGTTACATAATCGAAAGCACTGAGTTTGTCTACCAGTCTACGCACCTTTTCCTCCACAGACAGACACTCGTAGCCAGGGTCCCAGTCGTTTAATTTGGATATTTCAAGAGTTTTTTTTAATGCGTAATCAAGCACCAACCTGCCTATTCTACCTCCTGCACCGTTTATCCCGATTATTCCCATTTTGCTCACCTGTGAGTTTTCTAAGAAATCAAAAAATAATCGCAATATATATTTATTATCCATATAAAATATATTGAGCAATATATCAATATATATGTAAAAAATGTATATTTTTCCGTAAGATTTATATATTCAAACTGCTTAATGAGGCATATGAAGAGAAAAGTAATAAAACAGGGCCACAGCACTCTGACTATCACATTGCCCAAGAAATGGTGTGAAAAATACGGCATAAAGCCGGGTGATGAACTGGACTACGAAGTTGAAGATTGTTCTTTAAAAATATATGCACATCCAAATTCTGTGAGGTCTGAAATCAAGATGGACATAACTGGGCTGGACAGGTGTGCTATACTTTACACAATAAGGAATGCCTATAGAATGGGTTATGACAAATTAGAGCTTAATTTTTCCAATGCCATCACAACCTACTACAGGACTCTTGACAAGGTTAGTGTGCTCTCTGTCATACACTATGAAGTGAACAACCTTATTGGTTACGAGGTTATCCACCAAACCAATAACTCCTGTGTTATA
>CAYOTZ010000043.1:0-5963 GCA_964407035.1 uncultured Methanosarcinales archaeon
TTAAAGATTCATAGAGTTATATCATTTAATTTATCAGTGTTTAACTAACTCTTAGTTTAATTTTAATGGCAATAGAACTTGCTGCAATTAAGTGGGTTAAGCTCGTCAGAGCTTATACCTGCTGTGTTTCTACCAAATCTTTCTTAAAGATTTGCGGGGTTCAGAATCCCAGCCTCGGCGTTTTTCTCCTTTGAGGGAAATAAAAGCAAATTTCTACAAAATTGCTGAAAGGAAAATCCCAAAGAAAAGTTGTTTTCTTGCCTGCTTGTTTACAATACATCTTCTCTTCTTCAAATTTGGAGTAACGACAAACAACAGCAGAACAAAAGAAAACACTAAGGAGTTTTGCAAATCACATTTTCTTACTTTTTTGTATAATAATACACCTCAGAATGTTTAAATTTTTCTCTTCTTTGCATTACTCATATCAGAATGTTTCACTATTTTTCTGCCTATGATATCTACCTGAAGGAGTAGGAACATAATCAGAGAAGCAGCAATAGCGAGCAGGTAATCACCCAAACCGATAATCATACCAATTATCGCTATTGCCCAGATAGAAGTAGCAGTAGTCAACCCATGAACATTGCTTCCCCTAGAGATGATAGCCCCTGCTCCTAAGAAGCCTATACCAGTAACTATGCCTGCCAAAATCCTGCCAGTATCATGAGCTGCATATTTGGCAGTTATGATTGTAGCTAAACAAGCGCCAATGCAAACAAGGGACATTGTTCGCATACCAACCGGCTTTTCCCTGTGCTTGCGCTCCCAGCCGATTAGCGAGCCTACTACCAAGCAGAGCAAAAGCTTAAGTAATTCTTCTTCTAGCATATTACTAAAGTAACCATAAAACTATAAAAAATTTCCTATTTTTAAACCCCAAATTCAAACAATCTCTTTTGCTGTTTTGGTAACCAACCAAAAATGCGTAGATATGCTTTCTTTAGGAGCTTGGCATACTCTACTATGTCAGAATTCCCAGAACTGTGATATTCTTTCTCTGTGGTTAAACCATCTCTTCTTATGAAATAGCTCAAGTTTTCAACACGTTTACTACAATCTTTGTTTTGTTGTTGGGCTAAAGAAAATTTACTACAACTTGATATATGCTTTCTTGATTTTAGCTTGCTAATCAGAACTCTGTCTTTTACCAAGCTGCTTAGTTTATCTTTCAGTAACTGCTTACACTCTTTTTTCTTGGAATAAAACTCATTGTAGTTACCAACACTTTTTAGCTTTTCAAATATTTCCTCCTGAAGCTGACAAACAAGTTTTGGGCTGTTAGATTGCCTTAGCTGTATGCCGCGATACTTAAAGCTGCCATTATCAAGTAACCCAAAGTAACTCGTAGCAATAGGGACTCTGCTGTTGTTTACAGAAGGAAGGAACGCAATCCATCTGTAAACTGCTTCTACCCTTATTTTCATACCTGTAGCTTTGCTTATCTCGTCAGCAAGCTCTACAAACTCTCTGTAGTCCAAGTTATGCTTTGTAACCCACAAGCTATCCACGATGCCGTGAAGTATTTCAAAGCCACGGCGCTCAGCAATTTTTGTTGCTTTCAGCAGTATTTCTCTGGCATACGCCTGTATTGCTTGATGTGCTTCTATCCTTGCAAGTCTACTCTTTCGAAACCCCATATAACCGAATGATGTTACCAACAACGCCTTAAGCGCATTTGCCCTTGCTTCGTATATGTTGAGCTGCTTGTACCTCTCTCTTGTGTTTATCATCGGTTCAAGAAGCTCAGCCATTATCCCTTTCTTCCTGGTGCATATATTGAGTTCCAATCCAGGCACCTTGTTCTGCTTGCAGCATTCGCAGAAAAGTGTTTCTGTAGAGATATTGTGCTTAACCATTATCAAGGGGAACAAACTTGAGAAATCAAGCTCGGCAACATCCCTGTGAAAGCCAAGCTTAGGTTGGAAGACAAAAGAGCCACGGTCTGCTTCCAGCAACTCTATACCACTCTTCCAGTTCTCAACACAGCTTTCTGTCCGCCCGAGAATAATGCCTCGCTGGAATGCATGAAAATACTGTAAATTGTTTATAGCATAACCGACGGAACGTTGTGATGACTTTTGCGGACTTAACCTGCACACTCTGGCAATTTCAAAAACAAACTCAGGGCTCCAGTTACCGTACAACACTCTATTCTTTATAAAATGCAACCTACCTTTGAGATACGCTTTGGAGGGCTTCAAAAAGCTCTTACCATAAGAAAAGCATCTTATGAGTTTACTGCTGAATTCGTCCCTGCCAAACCTTGAAAACGAAAAGCTTGGAAAAAAGCTTCTCATAAAGCCAAGCAACTCGGCCAGCTCACTGCTTCTTGTAACAATAATATCTGGATTGTACCGCTCAAACAGCTTTAGAAACCTCTCAGCAATAGCCAAAGAGTTAATTCCTGTTACCTCGCTAATGTTTGTTCTTATTCCTTTTATTTCTCCGAACTTTTTGATTAGTTTTACCTCGAGTGTGCTTAGCTCTGGTAACTCCCAATTATCAAAGGGCATATCACTTGTTTGGAGATTCACAATATAGCTGCCAATGAGCTTGAACTTAACCCTGCAAGTAGGAAATATATTGTGCTCAAACATATATGATTCCTCCACAGGAATATCTGAATTATACACTTCGCACTCATAACCAAAAACTCTGTAAATCCAGGCAACAAGATGCTTGATATTGTTTATAGTTGTTCTAACCGAAACAACCTGAACAGGACCATTCAAGCTTTGTTTTATCTCATAGTGCGACTTAAGCCCTAGTTGCAATAATCTCTGCCTTACATACTCCAATTTTTTGTAGCTTCCAGATACAAATATCTTTGGTTGGTAAACACACCTGTAGAACTCGCTTTTACCTTTATTAAATAACCACGCATACAACTCATCTTTTACTCTGAAGACATCTATCAACATCATTTTTTAGTTTAAAGAGTTCTTTATAAAATTCAAGCATAACTGCCCATTGCATAAGCTCTCCTGGATTGAGAGGATTGGCATAATTTATTGCATCTATATGCTTCTTTACTTTTGCTTGAATCCCTTCAAATATATCAGCATCTTGACTTCTCAATGCTTTTACAAACTTTTTCAGCTCGTTAAGCTTGGCTTGCGTGAGCCAGCTTACTGGCTTTATGGTTCTGCCCATATCTTACCACCCCTTATTACTGAAACAAGCTGACTATTAAGGTAATTCAAACCCACAAGCAGCAAAGAACTCTTTTTTAGAGCAATAATGCACTTTTTTATTGTAATAAAAAAACCATCCCAGTGTGGTTCTTCAAAGCAATCCAACCTTGAGATAATCACTCTTTTGCTTTTATTTTTTGGTAGCTTGTTTATGATAACTCTAAGCTGGTAAATGTTGAACGCTCTTGCTATCCTGAGGTTATGTAATGTTTGAAGAATCAAGCTTTCTTCATATTCATGGGCTATAGCTCTTGGTTCGAATATACAGCATGTTTCTATCCACCAAATGCTCTTCCCGTGGTGATGCAGACAGAATCGGAACAAGTTCTGCCTAATGAATCCGTCACCACCGATAACCCAGATTAGAGCCATGAAGATATGCAGGCAAAAATGCTTTAAAATTATAACCAGAAGAAGTCCAATGTCCAATGGATTGTAATTAGTATAGAGTAGTAAAAAACGCAAGATTTATAAAGAAGGGATGATTACTAAAAGAGATAAATTACTACTAATCGGTGTCAAAATGAAAAGAATTTTCATAATATGCATTGTCTTTTTAATACTCAGCGCAAGTGGCGAAGCTGCTTATATAAAGAGTTTTTCAATATTCTCAGATAAACAGACAGCTCAACCAAGCAAACAACATTTTATTCTTACAGAAAAAAGTAGATTAACTCTATTCTCCTACACCATAAAGGGCTGTAACCTGAGACACAAACTTTGCAATAAGATTTCTCTAGAATGCCCTAAGGGTGTTAAGGTAAAAGGAAAGCAAGCAAGGGTGTTGAAACTTCTTGACTTAGAGGCAGACAAAGCAATTAGAGCTGACAAGCTGTGGAACAAGGGCATCACTGGTAAAACTCAGAGTGTGATAATAATAGATACTGGAATAGACAGGCAACATTCAGAGCTTGCTGGAAAGGTTGTTAAAGAGTGGGACTTTGTAGAGGGTGATAACATTGCACAGGATGAGCATGGTCATGGTACAATAATAGCAGGAATTATAGCAGGCAGAGGTATAAGAAACATACAGGGTAATTATGCAAAGGGTGTTGCACCTGATGTTAAGCTTTACATACTGAAAGTGTGTGATGGCAACGGGGTTTGCTATGAAGATGATGTTCTGGCTGCTTTGGAGTATGCAAAGAAACTGCCTGCCAAGATTGTAAGTATAAGCCTGGGTGTTGGCAATTACAATGGCAATTGCGATAATGACGAACTTGCTAAAGCTGTGAATGAGTTGGCTGAAAGCGGCAAGATTGTAGTGGTAGCTGCTGGTAATGATGGTAGGGGTATCAGCTCCCCTGCCTGCGCCTCAAAGGCAGTGGCTGTAAGTGCTGTAGATAAACAGCAGAATGTGCCATGGTGGTCCAACCGGGGTTATTCCCTCGATTTACTAGCACCGGGCGAGGACGTGCTCTCAAGCTATTCATCCTTAGCAGAGGGCGACTTTACCCATGATTACTATGCTAAGCTAACAGGCACATCTGCATCTGCACCCATTGTTGCTGGTTCGTTCGCTCTTCTGCTACAAGCATTCAAAAAAGCCACAATAAATGATGTCAAACAAGCAGTTTACGATACTGCGCAAATGCCTGATGCATGTTATACTTGCAACTATATAATCTACGGCAGGTGTTATAACAAGCACAGAGTAAGCTGTTCAAAGAGAATAATAGGCAATGGTATTATAGATGTCTTCGCTGCTTATGAAAAACTAAAGAAGAGTAGTAGTGAGCCAAAGGACACAGATGGAGATGGTGTACCTAACTATAAAGACCTTTGTCCAACCAAATATGGAAAGGACTGTAATGGTTGTCCTAACCCCTGTTCTGGCTGCGCAAAGATGGTATGCTCTGCTAACAAAAAGCCGAGCTGCACAGCTGGATACTGCTCTCCCACAAAATGTCCGTCAGACGGCTGTGGCAAGGATAAATGTTCAGCAGATGAATGGGCTGACTTCCCAAGTTTTGTTTCTAATAGCTGTTATTTAAAAGGCAACCACGGTTACTGCACTCACAACAGTTGCGAAGGCAAGGCAGTCTGCAGAAAGAGCACAAGGTGCCAACAGCCCAGCGAGCAGGTTAAGTGCTGGTCAAAAGATTACAAATATCTGTCAAGAAGCAGTTCATCTCTCTCAAAATTCTGCAAATGTACTGCTGGAAGTTATGGTTACTCAAGTTACAGCTACCAGCGAAAGCGCTCAACTGCGTACAAGTACGTGGACTATAGGAACAATGAAAATTGGAGAGTAAGAAAAGTAATAACATACTATCCTGTTTATTCGGTCAAATGCAATGATGGCAAATGGTATTCCACTAATGAGGATTACTATTACTAAAATTACTCTTCAAAAAGGGTAAATTATTTTAATATATGTGAATTAAGCAAACTAAAATGAGAGTACCAATTGATGTAAGCAAATCACTGGATTACATAGTACTTGCAGCTCCAATTTCTAAAGTACTTATCATAGGGTATGATTCAATGCCTTGGGATAGATACAGGGAAGCGACAAATAAAGGAGTAGAGGAATTAAAAAGAAAGGCAAAAAATGACCCAAAGATGTTTGATGGACCTTTGGCAAGGGTAAACTTAATTCAATTTGTAGATGATACTGTACTCCTGCAGCTTCAGAAGACAAGTTTCTTTCCTTATATTATTACTCGAGATTGCAAGGAGAATGAGAGCAGCAGGGTTAATTTTTGTAAACCTCCGGATGATTCTGCTAACCCTCTAAGTATAGGTGGTTTGACTGTTACAATA
>CAYOTZ010000044.1:0-5926 GCA_964407035.1 uncultured Methanosarcinales archaeon
ACAAAGCAATCCTTACTACGAGTGATATTACCAATACGCCGTGCATAGATAAGGTTTGGGTCGCTTATAAGATTGGTAATTTCACAATCAAGAATAATAACATATATTCGAGTGTCTTGAACTTAAAAGATTACTTCTATGACCTTGATACAGATGACACTTTGGTTTTTGGGGCAGATTCGTACGAGCATATGAAAGTGTTTATTGAAGATAACTACAATGTGAGAATAGAACCAAACGGCGAATACTATGGTGACGATTATTTAAGGTTTTATGCTGAAGACAATGAATCCAAAACTTACTCTAATACGATAAAAGTAACAATACTGCAAGGATCAGGTGAGAGCACTCAATCCCAGTCTACTTCTTCAAATACCAGAATAATTATGCAAACGCAAATAAAAAAGGAAAAAGAAACAGAATATGCAAAGTTTAATTTGCTCGCTCCTGAGGAAGTGACTGTTTACAAGAACGAATCAGTGCTTATACCGATTAAGCTAACCAACCCTACGAATGAAACATTGTATGATATTAAGCTGAACGCGTCTACTGCTATTCAAGGAATTAATTTTACATTTACAAAGGACCATTTCGAACAGCTTATCGTTGGTGAGAGTGTTAATACTTCTCTTTGGATGGAGCCATATAAAATTGCTGGCACTTATGAAGTGGTTGTATCTGCTTATGTAAGAGAGCCAAAGACAAATGATTCTGTTAAGGTCATGGTAAATTCCAGAGAAAAAGGCCAGCATAATGCCAGTATGGTAAACACAAAGATAGCATTCACTCAAGACTTGCTTGGTGGTCATCCAGAGTGTTTTGAGCTGAACGAACAGCTTTCAGAAGCCCAGATTGCATATCAGAACGGTGAGTATGCCAAAGCAGAGGCATTAGTACAGAAGGTTGTTGAGAACTGTAGATACCTAATAAAAGAGAAGGGCAAAGTGCTTGAATCACCAAAGCCCACGGGCAAGACGATTATTGAATTATTTAATAATGACAATTTTGTTTTATCTATATTGTTAGGATTTGTTTTATTGGTAGGAATTGGCCTGTTTTTGCTATACAAGAAGACCTAAGCTATTTTTGATTTTAGTGCGTTAATCTTGTTTCTTAATTCATCCAAGCTTATGGCTTTGGGGTCTGTGGACAAGAGGTGCATATCTGTTTTTATTGCTTCTAATTGCAATTCTAAGAATGGATTGCTCTTTGATTTTGTCTTGGCTAGCATTTTCTCCAAAGCAGCCACCTTTGCCCCAAGCTCGATTATCTTTTTGCTGTAATTTTCTTCTTTAGCTATCCCTTGTTCTTTCTTTTGTTGTATCTTTGTTTCTGGTGTCTTTATTCCTTCTTTAAGCTTAACCTCTTTCTTTGGTATTTCTCGGACTAGTTGTTGCTTTGGCTTAGGGATTATCTGAAGCTTTGGTAAGTTTAGCTGTGGTAGCTTTATTGGTGGTATTAACGAGAAACCTGCCTTTGGCTTTTCAACTGTAATTATCTCTGCTGGCTTTTCTTCTGGCACCATTACATTCATTACATCAATAAACATATCTCGGATTTTCTCTGCATCTGACTTTGTTACTTTCTCTTTCTTGTATAGCACCTCGTTCAATTTGTTTACCAAGATAGTAAGTTTTGAGTGTTTATCTTTCGGGATGCCTGCTGATTCTGCCAAGCGAAGCAGCTCAGAATATGTAAATTCCTCTTTAATATCAAAGAAAATTGCAAAGAAGTTCTTTATAATCTTAGTAATCTCTTCAAAATCATCTAACGAGGCATGCGACAAGCTCAATAAAGACATCTCTTTAAGCTCTCTTAGTTTAGTTTCTTTATCCTCACTCTCATTCACAACCCCTTTTTTGAACATATTTTGCTTGGTGTTCTTGTTCATATTTAAATTTATTGAATTTCTGCTTTAATTTATAGAAATATTTATATTTGTGGAGTTGGTTGTTATCTATATTCAAGATGGATAACAAGGAACTAAAAAAGAGGATTGCCAAGTATCACGAGAAGCTACAGGAGGTAAAAAAAGAAGTAGCCAAAATTGTAGTTGGCCAACATGAGGTTATCGATGGCTTTCTTAGAGGGTTAATATCAAACGGCCATATTCTTGCAGAGGGTGTGCCAGGGATAGCGAAAACACTTATCGTTAGAACATTGTCAAGGGTAATGGGTTGTGAGTTCGGTAGAATACAGTTTACACCTGACTTGCTACCAAGCGATATAATTGGTATAACTACCTATATAGAAGGTGAGGGTTTTCAAACTTATAAGGGCCCTATATTTGCTAATTTTATACTTGCAGACGAGATTAACAGAGCACCGCCAAAAGTCCAGTCAGCTCTGTTAGAGGCAATGCAGGAACGCCAGGCAACCATTGGCCAAAATACTTATGCCTTGCCAGTACCCTTTGTGGTAATGGCGACCCAGAACCCTCTTGAAACCTTAGGGACTTACCCTTTGCCAGAGGCACAGATTGACAGGTTTTTATTTAAGCTAAATGTAGGCTACCCGTCCATTGAGGATGAAAAGGATGTGCTTGAGAAGAATATCACGCTTAGGAAGCTTGAGGATTACAACTTAAGACCTTTGTTTAATGCCAATCAAATCCTAGAGATGCAAACAATAGCAAAAGAAATCTTTGTTCACGACAGAATAAAGGAATACATTATCAGGATAGTGGATGCTACGAGACACCCTGGTAAATACAAGCTTGAGTCAACAAGGTACATAGAGTGGGGTGCAAGTCCTAGAGCTTCTATCGGCTTATATATAGCTGCAAAGGCAGAAGCATTACTGAACAAGCAAATCCATGTTGTCCCTGAGTTTGTTAGAAAGGTTGCTCCTGATGTTTTGAGACACCGAATCATACTTAACTATCTTGCTCAGGCAGAGAAAGTAACTTCTGATCTGATTGTTGACTCCATTTTAAAGAGAATTAAGATTCCCTAAAAAATGAAAGAACTAAAACTCGATTTTACTCCAAGGTTTAGCAGACGAGTGGGTTTCTATTCAAAAAAGGGTATCTCAGGCACTTTTACTTCCACCGGTGGCACTTATGGTATGTTCGCAGGTGAAAAAAGGCAAATGTTCTATAAAGGCAAGGGCTTGATTTTCGACGGTTACAGAGAGTACACACCTTACGATGATGCTAAGATGATAGATTGGAAGGCAAGCTTGAGAGCGAACAAAAAACTTGTTCGCAAGTTTTCTGAAGAGAAGAACAAGAATATTGTGTTTATGTTTGATGTCAGCTCAACTATGAGTTATACTTCTCATTTCAAGCTAAAGAACGAATATGCAGCAGAATTAATAGCATCTCTAAGTTGGTCCTTCCTGCAGACAGGCGATTCTGTTGGCTTAGTGATGTTCGCTGATGGCATAAAATGGAAGAGAGATGTATTAGTTGGAGAAAACCAGTGGTTTAATATATGTAAGGATCTAAGCAATCCTGAACACTACGAGGGTAAATTTAATTTTACACAGTCAGCCAAAGAGCTTTTGAGTTTTTTAGAGTTCGAATCTGTTGTTATACTTTTAACTGATTTTATTAATATAGAGAAAGAACCAGAGTGGTATTCTTATTATGAGGTTATGGCTGCGAGATACGAGTTGGTTACCTTTATGATACGCGACCCGTTTGACAATTACCTTCCTCGGGGCTTGAGTAATCTTGTGATATCAGACCCTCAAGGTGGCGGCAAAACAATTGTCAATATGGATGCGATTAGAGATACATACAACGAATACAATAGTCGCTTTATTGGGTTAATTAAGGACATGACAGAGCGCTTGGGAGCTGACTTCCTTATGCTGACCACTAACCAGAGTTTTGTTAAACCTGTGTTGAATTTCCTTAGATGGCGTGAGGAAATATGGAGATAAACTTTCAAAGACCGTTGTTCTTCCTGTTGCTTTTGATACTTCCTGCTCTGGTTGCTACTCATTTTTTTGTTTACAGGACGCTAAAAAAGAGAGCATTTAGATTTGCTAATTTTGATGCCATAAAGCGCATCACAGGGCGTGGTTTTATTCTGGGCAAAAACAAGGCTTTCATAAGCAAGAATCTTGGATTGCTTGTTATAAGGCTGTTAGCTCTATTTTTGGTCGTCTTGGCAACTGCAGGTCCTGTTTTCACTTACAAGACAGAGACATTAGCAGGGAGTTTTGTTATAGCATTGGATGCTTCCAGTAGTATGTTGGCAGATGATTTTGAACCGAATAGGTTTGAGGCAGCTAAAGATGCTGTTACTATTTTCTTAACCAAGCTTAAGGCGAATATCAAAACAGCTCTTATTACCTTTACAGGTGTTAGCTATATAGAAAGCCCTTTGACAAATAACAAAAATGAGCTTGTAGATAAAGTGAGTAAACTTGAAGTTAAAAGAACAGGTGGTACAGACCTTACAGAAGCTATAATCACTTCTGTCAATTTGCTTGAGAACGAGCCAGAGCCAAAAACGATTATTCTCATAACAGACGGTAGAAGCACTGTGGGGTCGCTTGTTGAAGAGGCAATTCAGTATGCTAAGGAAAAACATGTGATTGTTCATACAATAGGCATGGCAACAAAGAGTGGTGGGCATTTTTTAAACCTCGACACCATCTCAACACTTGATGAACCAACCCTTTTAAACATAGCAAACGAGACACAAGGGCGCTATTTTAAAGCTGCAAATCCTAATGAGCTGGCTGACAAAATGTTGGCTGTATTGAATACATCACATGGCAGCAAGCAGATCGATTTTAGCTGGTATGCATTAGCAGCTGGAATATTTGTGTTGCTAATAGAATGGCTACTCTCCAATACTGTTTATAGAAGTATTCCTTAAAAATGATTATAGGTGATTGAATTTGCGAACGAGCGCAAAATTTGGGCAATCATTCAGATTTTGTAATGGAAGAAGCGTAGGCAATCTTTACGAATTTTTACATATATTATGGACATTGAAACCTCAAGAATTTGCCCATCATGTGAACCCAGATAGAAACGATTTTTACAACTGGATTCTTTACGGGCTGAAACTGCCGAAACTAGCGAACAGAGTAGCAGGGTGCAAGACCAAGCAAGAAGTGTTGCAAGTTATCCAGAAATTTATAGCTTCTCACAAAAGTCAGCACAAGCTTTAAATATTGCATTGGATAATCATGGACTAAAATGGTGTTTGAGTCGATTATTAATCCACCAAAGGCAGAGCAACATCCTCTTAGAGTGTTTCTCCTTGGAGGATTTTATGCTACTATTGGCATTCTGTTAAGTATGTGGATATTTTGGCAATGGTCAAGCTTGGTTATGGTTTTTCTCACAGTGCTTGCTTGTCTTCCCTTGTTTTACAACACACTTCGATACGAAGAAAAAAAAGACAAAGAGATTCACGATGAGTTGAAGCTATTGAAACAGCACTTCAAAGCAATACTCTTTATGGTTACGCTATTCTTCGGCTTTGTTCTCGCATTTGCCTTATGGTATCTGGTGCTACCTGAAGCAAAAGTGCTTCATGCGTTTGAAGCCCAGTCAGCAACCATAAAGTCGATAAATAGTGCCACAGGGAGTGCTGTTTCATTCCAAACTTTTATGAGAATCTTCTCCAATAATATGCGCGTCTTGTTCTTCTGTATCTTCTTCTCTTTCTTTTATGGCTCTGGAGCCATATTCATTCTTGCTTGGAACGCTTCTGTTATTGGAACTGCAATTGGCAATCTTGCAAGAAGAGGTTTAGAGAAGCTTGCTTTAAAAGCAGGGATGCTGGGCATAGGTGGCTATTTTCATGTTATTAGCTTGAGCTTGCTTAGGTATCTCACTCACGGGGTGTTTGAGATTCTTGGCTACTTTGTTGGTGGCTTAGCAGGCGGTATAATCTCTGTTGCTGTTATAAGGCACGATTTCGGGAGTGAGGAATTTAATCATATAATGGCTGATGCT
>CAYOTZ010000045.1:0-5912 GCA_964407035.1 uncultured Methanosarcinales archaeon
AGGCATTAAGCATACAACCTAACTTCTTTCTTATAATCTCTGTGCTATTCATGATGCTGCTTTTTGCAACTAAATTTTTGAAGTTCGGGCTATTACCTTTGAGTTTGATATTGAGTATACTAAGAGTTACATTTGACTTTGGCACGTTATCAAGCTGGGATTTCTGGCTAAATTACATCATAATGCTGCTTGTGTTACTTATCCTTAGATTCTATCTGCTTGGATTATCATATGAATTATTCTCAAAAGAGCTTTACATTGAGGACTTAAAATCAGGAATGATTTTAGCAGAGGAGATATACAAAGTCAATAGTAATGAGTATAAAAAGCGAAGATTTGTCCCGATTTCCTTTATAGGCGCGCTGTTGAAAAGGGCAAGCAATAACTCTGTAGTTGCAAGTGCAGGGGATGGGTTGTCAAGGAAAGAAGCAAACTTCATAAAAAGAATACACTCTAAAGGTTTTCTCAAAGACCACACGATTAGAGTGTATGAAACAATGCCATTTGCTGTGTTTATGTTTTCAGGAGCTATATTAACATTCTTGCTCGGATGCGATATTGTCATCTTCCTGAGAGGATTTGTATAGAAAGTTTTATATAAGATGTTTCCTTGCGAATCAAGGGATGAGGAGCAAAGTAAACTCTAACATTGAGGTTCATGAGCAATATGCCAATGTCAGTATAAATCCTGAGCTGTTCTCTCTTGAGGCAATAATCAAAGCGGCATACTCGCTTATTGAGGACGCCTACTTCTCAATTGACGGGGACATTAACACAAGGATATGTGTAGAACTCAAGCCAGTTGGCAAGAAAAAACCAGAAGCAGTGGCAAGAAATTTCTGCAACGAGCTTATAAAAGCACAGGTGTTTTTGATGAATAGTGAGAAGCACTCAAAAATAACAGAAGCCCTAATTAAAGAGGTTCTAGAAGGAAACGAAATTTTGTTGGAAGAAGAAAAGCTGAAAGAAAATGAAGAACATTAGTATCAGCAAAAACAAGGCAGTTGTAAAACTGAACAAAGATATATATCTAAAGAGGGCTGTGTTGATTACCTGCGAGATGTTCAGTGAGGCTTGCTGGGTAAATCTGAACCTTGATGATTGTTATTACACTGTTGAGCTAATACCCAAGCATAAAAGTGTTAATGTAGCAAGAATAGCTCATGAATTCTTGAATTACACTCTCGCGGTCATGCAAAATGTTTGATTTTTTCTTGGCAAGAACAGAGCATTTGGGTAATGGACTGTATCTGGTAACAAATTACACTGGAAGCTATGTTGTGCTGAATACTGAGGAATACGTTATGTTAATGGCAGATAAGATAGACAAACACCTTTTTGAAATTTTAGAGAGCAATGATATAATAATAACAAATGCCAACAAAAGCAGGATTAAGAATAAGATTAGATATGCAAAAAAGCATCTCCTGTATGGCCCTTTACTGCATATTGTGGCTGTTACCAACAGATGTATGCATAACTGCCTCTACTGCCATTCTCCAATAGTTCCAGTAGATAGAGTAGAGCAGGATATGAGTTTTAAAACAGCAAAAAGGGTTGTTGAGTTCATATGGCAATCACCAAGCCCTGTTATAACAATTGAGTTCCAAGGGGGTGAGCCTCTACTAAACTTCAAAGTGATTAGGTTTATTGTAAAGTATGCTAAAGCGCTAAACAGAGAAAAAAAGAAGATACTCAAGTTTACTATTGTAACGAATTTGACAATAATGAATAAAGATATTTTAGAGTTTTTTGAAGAAGAGGAAATCTGGCCCTGTACATCTATTGATGGCCCTGAGCAACTACATAACGCCAATAGGCCTAATAGCTACAGAGATATTAAAAAATGGGTGCCTGTTCTTCAGAGAAAACTAAAAGGGCATGTCTCAGCCATTGCAGTTATAACAAGCAAAAACATAAGGAATCCAGAAGCAATAGTGGATACCTATATTAAACTGGGCTTTAGAAAGATATGGGTGCATCCATTTCAACCATTGGGGAATGCAAAAAAGAACTTTAAAAAACTTAAGTTCTCTACTGAAGATTATCTCAAATTCTGGAAAAAAATAGTTGCTTATATAATAGAAAAAAATAAGAAAATAAAAGAAGTTGGAACCACTTTCTTGATACGAAAAGCTATATTCAATGAAAATCCTTTGTTCTTAGACCTACAAAGCCCCTGTGGTGCTGTTATAAACCAGCTGGCTTATGACTACAATGGCGATGTTTACACCTGTGACGAAGGCAGGATGTTGGATATAGAGCTGTTTAAGCTTGGTAATGTAAACGAAGGCTACTCTAAGGTAATTAATAAAGATAAGATATGTAGTATTACAAAGCTGTCCATGAACGAACTGTTTTGCGAAAGATGTGCCTTTCAGCCATACTGCGGAATATGTCCTGTAATGAATTATGCAAAATATAACACGCCCTTACCTACACCCAATGACTTCAGGTGTAAGGTGCTTAAAGAGCAGTTTAGATTTATATTCTATATGTACCATACAGACAAGAAATATAAACAAATTTTTGATAGTTGGTGCAAAACAAAAGATTTATAAACAAAAATTCCTACTTTAAAGCAAAGTGGTGCCAAAAGTGGCGAAGAGTAAGAAAAAGGGGATTTTACCCAAATTAAAAAAGGATATTAGCTCTTTTGCAAAGAGCGAGTCAGGCCAAATTTCAAAGCAGTCAATGCTAACTGTGGGTTCAGTTGTAGGGGGGGCTGCAATAGGTGCTGCGATTGCTTCTAAGAGTGCAAAGGGAGCAGGCATGCGACTTTTCAGGCAGTCTGGCAAAACGAAACATGTAGATATGGGTGAGGGTATTACGCTAACAATGACACCAGGGGGCGAGATCATAGGCACACATAGCCATCATGCTAGCTATTGAACAGATTTTTATACGAGTGTTTTTTTCTTAAACAAATGGAGCTATTTGAGCTTTTTGAAAGTTTAAAAAAGGAAGGTAAGGAAGAGCTGAACATAGAAATTGAACCAGAGCTTCCTAAAGTTGAATTAAAACAATGGATAATAACAATTCTCGATTGGGAACACAGCTTTAGGATTAATATCAAAAAATTGCCAATGTGCTTTTTTGAAAACGCTTTTGACCACTTAGATAACAATAAAAGTAGCAGTAAAGTGAAGGGTTTCAGTTGCGTGAAGTGCAAGTTTAATTTCTTCTGCAATGGCTATTACAAAGAGATGGAGAGCTATGTGAAACCTCTTGTGGATATGCCAAAAGAGATAGTGATAGAACTAACACACAGATGTAACCTCCACTGTAACTTCTGCTTCAATCAGTTATGCATGAGAGAAAGCTCAGAAGAACTGAACACAGAACAGCTAAAATTAATTATAGCCAAGATAGCCCAACTGGGTATCTGTATTGTGCGCTTCACAGGCGGGGAACCGTTTCTAAGATTGGATTTCATAGAGCTTGTGAAGTATGCCAAAGATCAAGGGCTACAGGTATGGTTAAATACAAATGGCACTATTGCCAATGAAGCCACAAATCAAGCAGCAAAGCTTATAGATAATGTATTAATTTCTTTGGCCGGCTTTGATAGAGAATCTGATTACAAGGTAACAAGACTAAAAAAAAGTTTTGAAAACAAGCTAAAAACAATTGAAATTATGAAAAGCCATGGCGTAACTGTTAGAGCTGGGATAGTGCTAACAGAACCCAACATAGCAAATATAGAACGCTTCTTCAAGCTAACAGAAAGCTTGGGAATAAGATTTGTAGAGTTCTATAGGCCAGTGAGTTTAAAGCTTAATGCTGAAAGTATGATACGCGCGATACGAGTTATTTTTGAATTGAACAAAAAATACAGGGTTAATCATAAGATAGCCAATGCAATACCCTTCTGTATATATAAACCAGAGATAAGTTCAAGAGTCAGTCTCGGCGGTTTGTATGATGATGGTGCTTCCAGGATGGTTGTCTCAACAAATGGCAGAATCAAACCTGCTTACTATCTTGAGCTTGAAATGGGAAACGCGTTACATGACGATTTATTACGTGTCTGGAATTCAAAGAAATGGCGAAATCTTCGTGAACTGAAATATGTACCTAAGAACTGTAAGAATTGTAAATGGGTTTATGTGTGTCGTGGCGGTAGCAGGTCGCTTGCAAAAATAGCAAGTGGTAATCTTAGAGGTAAAGACCCGCTACTCAAGTTATAGCTACTTTCTTACAAAACACTCTGGTCTTATTCTGAAAGTGCTCTTACCACCAAGAAAATGTATCACAACAAAGCCCTGTTTTGTTTCTTCAGGTCCAAGCTTGCCGAACGGTTGAAGCTCCTTATCGTACAGAATTCCGTATTTATAATAACTAACAGAAAGCTTACAGTCAAGCGGTTCGTTAAGGTTATTGTGCAATTTGATATATACTTTCTTAGCACTATCATTTATTGTTTCGCCGTACAATCCAGTGATTTCAACCCTTGGTGTTTGATTGCCACTCAACAAGCTTAAGGGTAAAAGCACTATAAGAAAAAGAAGTAATAGCGTCAATAACTTCTCTTTTGTTTTTGTTGGGTTGCTGCTCAACAAAGATTCCATTTTGGTATAAAGCTAAGGGGTTCTGATATATTGTGAGCTGCCCAGCCAATGTTTGTTATGTCCTCTTTTTTCAAAAGCTTTATGCTAACTTCAATAGCATCTATACAATTCATGCTATATTCTTGATTTATATAAATTTTGCTGTTTGCAATGAAGTCCCTGACAGAAGCAGTAAGCTTATATTCATATTCACTTGGTTGGGTGTTTTTTAAGATGTGTTTAAACTTTTCTTCATGGTCTTTGTAAGCGTTATTACTTCCTAGCTTTAGTCCTTTTGTGTCGTTCAACTTTTCCAATAATACTGACTCGTCTATACAAGCCATTGGGTGATTGTGGACAAGCTCAATCTCACGATGAGGAAAACTTACTGGAACAAGATTTTGTGAAAGCTCTGGAGAAGCACCGAAATCGGCAGCTATTGTTGGTATGCCAAGGTGGTTGGCTTCTAGCAACACTCTGCCAAGACTCTCGATATTAGCTGTGGACGGAAAGATAAGCACTCGAAGCTTCGCCAAGAAGTTCCAAACCTTATTGTAAGGTATAGTGCCAAGGTATCTCATATTACTCGGCAACTCTGAATTAGGGAATTTCAGCTCTCCTGCTACGAGAACAGGCTCTTTAAGCTCCAGTGCAATATTGATGAGCTGGTGAAAGTTCTTCTCACGCGAGGCCCTACCCAAAAAACCAATAAACCTGCCCCTTGTTCTTTTTTTTATATTTGGGAAGCTTCCCAGGATAGGGTAACATACAAATGAGTTCTCATAGTTTATATGTTCAAACAATCTTATGTAGAACTCCCTTGTGTAGTTAGAAGGAAACAGAACTTTGTCCCGGGGCTGAATAAAGCAGCTGCACATCAGCTCTTGGAATATATAACTTGAGTGGAGCGTGGCTTGGACATCGCGAACTATTCTAAAGCGCTTGTTCAGCATTTGTCTTAAATAATGAAAGATATAAGCATAGGAACCGACATTGGTTACTAAAACATCATTGTCCTGCAATTGCTTGATGCCAAGCTTGGTAAATGACCAAAAGTTTCTTATTGGCTTTGAACCCTTTGTTTTATCAAGGAGCTGCGAGATATAGCTGTAGTATAGATTGGCCCCGGTTGTTTCATTCTTTGGGTAATAAAAATAATATATCATGCCAATTTTCAATAAGAATAAGTATTTAAAACTTAACACAGTAATCTTTATAAACAGTGTGTTGTTCCAAAACCAAGCAAGGGCCCGTAGCTTAGCCTGGTGGAGTGCTCGACTGATAACCTGCTTAGAAATCGAGTGGTCCGGGGTTCAAATCCCCGCGGGCCCACTCTCATTATTGCAATAAATCCAAACTTAA
>CAYOTZ010000046.1:0-5816 GCA_964407035.1 uncultured Methanosarcinales archaeon
AGAGTATTTTCATAAAGTAGGATTGCCGACTAGTTTTGATGAACTTGGGCTAACAAAAGAAGAAGCAATCAATGTAATCCAGAGGGCTAAGACCATAAGAGACAGGTTCACTATCTTAAACACAACCAATACCACACAGATTGAACAGACAGTAATAAAGTTTGCAACTTCGGGGTAACTAGGTTTCAACAGAAGATTTAAATATATTCTGTAAGTCAAGAAACTAAAAATGAGGGTAATAAGGCCAAGTGCTATACTGCTAACAATTGCACTTTTCCTCGCTATAATTCTAAAACTGCTCAACCCTTACATCTTCCCTCAACTCGTCTGGCGACTCGGTGAGGCAGCTGCCCTATTTTGGACTTTAGAACTAATACTAATGCTCAAGATTAATGAATGGCGAAAGAAATTCTTGGAGCCTGGGGTGCTCATAGCAGCTGCAATCATGCTGCTCGTGGCAGTTGCCTTTGAAGCAGCCATGGCTCATAACGACCTGGCTAACAAGCTGGCGATTTATGTCTATTATT
This sequence comes from uncultured Methanosarcinales archaeon, assembly GCA_964407035.1. Classification (GTDB taxonomy): domain Archaea; phylum Nanobdellota; class Nanobdellia; order Woesearchaeales; family B29-G15; genus B29-G15. Next base: position 528 of record CAYOTZ010000046.1, read on the forward strand.
TCTTGGCAGTAGGCGTTGTTTGGATGTTCGTCAATGAGCTGAGGTCAAAGAAATGAAACATTTCATATTAAAGCAGTTAACCAAAAACGACAATCTCCTTTTCCACAGCTCAATTATGATTTTTGGCTCTGCGTTTGCCAAGATGTTAAACTATTTGCTTCAAATAATTCTTGGCAGGCACCTTGGCCCAAAGAGCTATGGTGTTTACGGCAGTGTAATAGCTTTTGTTACTATTCTGCTTGCCATTAATGATGTCCTTAGTAAGGTGATAGTGAAGTATGTTTCAAAACTTAACGCATTGAGAGAGAGAGCTAGGCTGAGTTACCTGTTGCGTTATCTGCTCAGGCTCTCCTTTTCTTTTGGTATTCTGCTGGGAATTGCAATTCTGGTGCTGTGCAAGCCCATAGCCAGCTACCTTCGAATACAACCTTTGCTTCTCGTGCCTGTGGCAGCCATACCACTCTTCAGTTTCCTCGGCACCTTTGTAAATGGTGTTTTTGTTGGGTTGGAAAGGTTTGTATCGAGTGTTGTATACCAAAACACAGCTGCCCTGGTCCGCTTCTGTCTGGCGCTCTTGTTTATCTTTCTCGGCTATAATGTTCTTGCCCAGATTGCTGCTATCCCATTGGCGACAATGATAGCTGCTGGAATGTTTATGTTGTTTATCTTGAGCTATATAAAACCAAAGCCAAAGCGGTTTACTATGAAGCAGATGGTGAGCTTTGCAATACCTGTTGCTCTGCTCAGCCTTGCAACCAACTTGATGTTAAGCATTGATGTGCTGATGGTAAAGCACTATTTTGAGAGCCATCTTGCCGGCTACTACAATGCTTTAGTCATATTTGGCAAGATAGTCCTTTTCGCTGCCATGCCCATTGGCGGAATCGTGTTTCCAAAGGCGTCAAAGTTTCATGCCAAGAAGCAACAGACAATGGAGCTTTTGAGGTCAGGCATGGTATATACAGGTCTTATAGTGGCAGCCATAGTGCTGGTGTATTTTGTGGCGCCGACCTTCATAGTCAACCTTGTTTACGGCAGTGCATACAAAATAGCCGGAATTCTTGGCTTTATGGGTGTTGCTTACGGCTTGATTACGCTTAACTGGATAATGGCAAGCTACAATCTTGCTGTCGAGCGGTACAGCTTTATACCCTTTATTTACATAGGGCTCATTGCTGAAGTGTTTGCAATAGCATTCTTCCACAGCACACTGCTTGATGTTGTTAAAGTAGTGATTATAATTCAGACATTCATTTTTGTTGCTCTCACTCTAATCAGCTTTGGAAAAAAGGGGTTGTTGCCGGTATGGCTAACAGAGATATAGAGCTGTCTGTAATAGTCCCAGTATTCAACAGAGAACGCACTATTGCCAAGAATCTCAAAATAATAGAAGGTGCTATTGCTGAATTTGAAAAGAACTTTGAGATTATAACAGTGAATGACGGGTCTACAGACAACACGCTTAGAGAGCTGAAAAAGGTCCAATCAACTAAGATAAGGGTATGTGGTTACTCAAGGAACAAAGGCAAAGGCTTTGCTTTGAGTTACGGGTTTTCAAAGGCGAGGGGCAAGCTAATAGCTTTCCTGGACTGCGACCTTGACCTGCATCCGAGGCAGCTGAAAGAGTTTTATAATCACATAGCTACTCATCATATTGTTATCGGTTCAAAAAGGCATCCGAGAAGTGTAGTAAGTTATCCTCTTAAAAGAAGGATTTTGTCTGCTCTTTACCAGACGCTCATAAGCTTAGTGTTCGGATTAAATGTTAGGGATACTCAGGTTGGCATTAAATTAGCCAAGAGAACGCTGCTTGAGGATGTGCTGTCAAGATTGGTGGTCAAACGCTACGCGTTCGATCTTGAGCTGCTCGTGGTAGCCCACAAGCTTGGTTATAAGATAAAAGAGGCACCTATCGTGCTCAACTACCAGTTTGATGGCACTGGTATCAATATAAAGGCAATATGGCACATCTTGGTGGACACCCTGGCTATTGCTTACAGGTTGTACTGGTTGAGATACTATGACAAAAAGCATACTTGTTTTGGCATGGCGGGATATCCGCAATCCCTTGTCTGGCGGGGCAGAAAGGGTTACAGACCACTATCTTAAACACTGGTCTAGAAAAAACAGCTGCTATTTGATTAGTTCAAAGTTCAAAGGATGTCAGCCAAAAGAGAAATTGAACGGCTACACTGTGTTCAGAATCGGTTCTCAAAAGACAGTATATTTTCTTGCCTGGAAACTCTATAAAAAATACTTCAAGGGCAAAGTTGATGTGGTTATAGAGCAGATAAACACAATCCCTTTTTTCGCTCCGCTCTATGTTAGAGAGAAGCTGTTCCTTTTCTTTCACCAGCTTTGCAGAGAGATATGGTTCTATGAGAGAAGGCAGCCGCTTGCTTCATTTGGTTATCTGTTTGAGGCAACCTATCTCAGGCTATATCGAAACTTACCTGCGATTGTTGTTTCCAACTCTACGAAAGAGAGCTTGCACAACTTCGGCTTTAAGCGTGTTTATGTTGTTGAGAACACCACTGAGCTCAGCCCTGTCAGCAGCATGCCGAAGAAAAACTCAAACAAGCTGCTGTACATAGGCCGGCTTAAGGCGTCTAAGCGTGTGGAACATGCACTTTATGCATTGCACGAGCTTCTTAAAAAAGACAGAAATTTTGAGCTGCACATCGTAGGCAAGGGTGACACTCAATATGAGAGTTTTCTTGTAAATAAAGCCAAGAAGCTGGGTATTGCAAGTAGGGTTTTTTTCCATGGCTATGTAACAGAAGCAGAGAAGACCGAACTGCTAAATGAATGCGGTTTTCTGTTGGTTACCTCTGTAAGAGAGGGCTGGGGTTTGGTGATTACAGAAGCACAGGCCCGTGGCACTATTCCTGTTGTTTATAATGTGCCGGGGTTGCGCGATTCTGTGGTTAACAATGTAACGGGTATTATGACTAAAACTAACACACCGTTGGAGCTGGCAGAAGCTATTCTGACTGTAAAAAGCAAACCGCAGCTAAGGAAGAGGCTAGCTGAGAACGCTATTGAGCATGTAAAGAAAATGCCGAGCTGGTGCGAGCAGGCAGACAAATTTTTAAATATCATGCTACACAGTTGAGTTAAAAATGGTCTATGCGTTTGATTTTCATGTGCACACGCACTGCTCGCCTGACTGTAGAATGAAGGTCCCGCAGATAGCTGCTAGAGCTATGAAACTTGGTTTCGCAGGATTGGCAATAACTGATCATGAGACTGTGCTTGGAGCTTTTGAAATGAGAGATTATGTAAAAAAAAACAACTTACAGCTCAGAGTGATAATTGGACAGGAAAAGAAGACAAAGCAAGGCGAGATTCTTGCCCTGTTCATTAAAAAGAGGATAACAGCAGACAATGTGGCAGACGCAATAGAGCAGGTTAGAGCACAGGACGGCTTGGTGGTTTTGCCTCATCCTTTTCGTAACAATCCACAGCTCTTTCAGTTAGCAGGGCTTTTTGATTTTGTTGAGGTGTTTAACTCCAGGACTAACGCCCAGAGGAATGGAAGAGCAATAGAATTTGCACATCGCAACAACCTGAAGCCGATTGCAGGTTCAGATGCGCATTTGCTGTTTGAGTTAGGCTGTGCCAGGGTTTATTTTAACTCTCTCAAGGATATAAAGGGTCAGCTCATGCGTTCTGAATACGAACTTGTTTATCAGCAGAGGCATGAGTTGTCTATACTATTAGCTAAGCTTGCAACCGCTACAGTGAAGGGCGGTTTTTTGTATGCTTCAAAGAAACTACTAACTATGTTAGTTGACAAAACAAAAAATTTATAACCTTTATTGTTTTTGTTGTTAAAAATGGCGCTAAAAAAGAGTGTTAAGTACGAGATTTATGCTTGGCTATGGTTTATTGTAATCACATTTCTACTTGCTGCTATTCTTGACAGGTTCTACAACGTAAACTTTTTTGAAGTAGCAAAGACAGTCTTCGGTGTTGTTTATGTGCTGTTCATACCTGGTTATGTTGTGGTAAAGTGCTTCTTTAACGAACTGGACTGGGTGGAGAAGATTGCTGTCAGCTTCGGCTTGAGTATAGCAGTGGTTGTGCTTGCTGTCATAATTGCAAATCTCGTCTTTAAGATACCGATAACACCACTTTCAAATGTGGTGATAATACTTGTTGCTATATTAATAATACTTTTTGCTAAGTACTATTCCACAACCAATCAATGGATGAAAACAAAGAAGTTATGTATAAAGAAGAAGAACAGATTTGTGAGAAAACTCAAAAAAATATTTGGTATTGAGAGAAAAAAACAAAAGATTTAAATATTTATATGTTGTCCATTTCTTTTAATGAAAAAAAGAGGTATGAACAGAGATAGATTTGTTGCTATTATTTTGACGATTCTTGTGATAGTTATTATTGTCTTTTCAGGTCCTGCCAGAGCAATTACTATTGGTATACAGAGGACAGACGGTAGTGCCAATCCTACAGAGGGCTCAGCTGTTTCCTTCTCTGGAAAGGTTGATATCCATACCACTGATAATATAGAAATAAAAGCCATTGCAGTTGTCTTGGACCCAACACCAACCAACAATGTAGGAGACGCTTATATGTGTTATTTCTACCTTAATGGAACCCCTTACAACACCAACCCAAGTATCTGCGACATAAATTTCTCAGAAATATCTCTGAACTGGACTCAGGTTGGTTACGGCTATGGCTATGGTTACGGGTTTGCTTATAAGTTTACCACGAACACCACAGGTATAGATAACTACTCTCTGGGTTACGGTTATCTCAGTACTTATATGTCAGGACTGGGCTATAACAGCTACACCAACACGCTTGGTCCATTGGCAGAACTGATGGTGAGCTTTAACTGGACAACCCCAGAAGCACAGGCATCCAGCTTTAATGTGTGGCTTGGTGTGCTTGCAGGAGAAACAGCTAGCGACGAGGTTTTGTTTCTATCTAACAGCCCTGTTAGCTTAACAGTGCTTGGCGTCCCACCCCAATACACAGTAGCTCAGGATAACTCCTCTGGTAGTGTTGACGAGGCTAGCATGGTTAGCATAAGCACTTACTGGAATGACAATCTGCAGCTTGACACTGCAATATTCAGGCATAATGCTACTGGCTCTTGGCAGAATGTCAGCACTTGCCAGCTAACTGGTAATGAAAGCTGGTGCAACAAGACCATAGACACAACAGGGCTGGCTGGCAAGACAGTATGCTGGAATATGTTAGCTAATGACACTGCTGGCAATATGAACAACAGCATGCCTGTGCACTGCTTTGATG
>CAYOTZ010000047.1:0-5737 GCA_964407035.1 uncultured Methanosarcinales archaeon
GTGAAAGGACAGATAGAGGTAACCTTATTTCACATTTTGTAATCAGTGCTGAAAAACCCTAAGAGAACTAATCTCAATACCAATTGGAATAATGGTCTTTCTATTTTACTTACCTTCAAATCGGTTTGAAGTCAACAATAGGTTTATATAAGCGTCTTTCCTTCTAACTTTATCCTATGTTTAACATTAGAGAAGGTGACTTCGAATGAACAAGAAAATCTTGACATTTGCAATCCTGCTCCTGGTTGTTGTAGGTGTGGGTGCCACAGCAGCAATCTTGTTTATGTTCCCCTACAAGCCCACAGAGCCACCTGCTGCAGACGATACAGGAGCAACGCAGCAGGGTGTGCAGCAACTGGTGAATGCCAACAACAGATTTGGACTTGAACTCTACAAAGAGTTAGCCAATGCTCATAAAGAAAAAAACATCTTTATCTCACCTTACAGCATCTTCTCTGCACTCGCGATAACATACGAGGGCGCCCTCGGCAAAACAGCAGAAGAAATGAAGTCAGTTATGCATTATCCAGATTTGCCAATATTAAGGCCGAATTTCGCTGCCATCTACAATCAGCTAAACAGGGGCAATGAAGCGTACGTGTTGAGAACAGGCAATGCTCTCTGGGTGCAAAAGGACTTTGAGCTACTTGATAGCTACACAAACAATGTTGAAAGGTTTTACAGTGCAAAAGCAGCCAATGTCGATTTTGTGAACGAGCGAGAGAAGACAAGGCAGACAATAAACCAGTTCATAGAGCAGCAGACAAACCACATGATTAAGGATCTAATTCCGAAAGATACTCTTAATACCTTGACAAGGTTGGTAATAACCAATGCAATATATTTCAAGGGTAGCTGGGTCTGGCAGTTCGACCCAGATGACACCCAGAAATTGGATTTCTATATCACTCCGGATAGCCCTGTAAAAGTGGACATGATGTACATGAAACCAGAAAAGGCTTGGTTTAACTATACAGAAACAGATGATCTGCAGGTGTTGGAGCTGCCATATAAGGGCAACAAGCTTTCTATGCTGGTATTGTTACCGAAAGATAACTTCACGATTTACGAACTCGAATCAAGTTTGACACTGGATAAACTAAATGAATATAGAAACAACTTAGAGAAAATAAAGCTGGACGCAATTTATCTGCCGAAGTTCGAGTTTAACACAAAATACATATTGAATAAAGCTCTGGAGCAGCTCGGAATGAGGCTTGCTTTTACTGATAGTGCTGATTTCTCTGGCATGACTGGCAAGCCAGGGCTTTACATAAGCAAGGTTCTACACCAGGCATTTGTCAGGGTTGACGAGAAAGGCACAGAGGCAGCAGCAGCCACAGCTGTTGTTATCTCATTAACTGCTGTTCAACCAAGTATTGTGTTTAGGGCAGACCACCCGTTTATCTTCATCATACAGGACAGGAGCAATGGCAGTGTTCTGTTTATTGGTAGAGTCGCTAACCCGAATGGATAAGAACACAATTATGCCAATTTTATGAAAACTCAACTGAATTCGCTTGTAGCTATTGCCAGTTTAGCTTTTTTCCTCAAAATTGGCGAATTCAATACAGCAGTAAGACATGCAAAACACTCAATAAGTCGTTAGCCCTTTAGTTGACAGAGTGATGAAGAAACTTGAATAGTCCTATGAAATATAAAAAAAATCTTAGATATTTCTAAACTTCTCTGAGTGCTGCTCACCACCACTGCCCCAATTTTCTTTTGGTGTTTCGTGTATAATCACAGTTACTGCCTGAGCAGGAATACCTAACCCGGTAAAGAGCTCTGTTAGTCCTTTGATAATCCTGGGCTTCTGTTCTTCACTCAAAGGCCATGTTTCAACAGTTACGACAGGCATCCTGGCATCACCCCCTTATCATTAAATAGGTAATATCTATGAATTTAATAAATTTGTGCGAAAATTTGTAGTAAACAAAAACATTTATTAACTTTCCTGTTGTATCACTATAATTTATTGGGGGTGTCTATATTGGCGGAATATGAAATCAAGGACATAAATCTTGCAGAGCAGGGCAGGCGCTGGATAGAATACAGCACAAAGGAAATGCCTGTCCTCAGCAGATTAAGACAGAGGTTTCAAAAGGAAAAACCATTACAGGGTTTAAAAATTGGCTTGGCTCTCCACATCACATCTGAAACAGCCTACCTTGTGGAAGTTCTGGCAGCAGGCGGTGCTGAAACAGCGATCTGCGCCAGTAATCCTCTATCGACTCAAGATGAATGCACTGCATACCTCGCTGCTAATGGCTATAGAGTTTATGCCTACAAGGGCGAGACCAAGCACGAATACTACGAATTCATCAAACGCGTGATTCAGTTCAAGCCTCACATAACAGTTGATGACGGTTGCGACCTGATAACCACTATACACAGCCAATATCCTGAGCTTCTCAACCAGATAATAGGCGGCACAGAAGAAACAACAACAGGCGTCAATCGCTTAAAGGTAATGGAAAAACAGGGCAAGCTCAAATACCCAGTGATAGCTGTAAATGACAATTTCACCAAGCACATGTTCGACAATTATTACGGCACAGGTCAGAGTGCCATAGACGGCATAATACGCGTTTCTAACATTCTGTTTGCAGGCAAGAAGGTTGTTGTGGTGGGCTACGGAGATTGCGGTAAGGGTGTTGCGCTGAGGGCTAAGGGGTTAGGTGCAAATGTGATTGTTACAGAGGTAGATGCTAAGCGTGCTTTACAGGCAGTAATGGACGGCTATCAGGTCATGCCAATACGAGAAGCAGCCAAGATAGGCGATATATTCATAGCAGTAACAGGCAACAAGCATGTCATACCCTTTCAGACAATAAAGCAAATGAAAGACGGCGCAATACTTGCAAATGCAGGGCACTTTGACAATGAGATTGATGTTGCTGCGCTTGAGAAACACACTGAAGAAAAATCAGAAGTCCGCCAATACTTCAAGCGCTACAGGATAAACAACAAGGATATCTATCTTTGCGGTGAAGGTAGGCTTGTCAATCTTGTTTGTGCTGATGGTCATCCGAGTTCTGTGCTTGACCTCTCATTCGCAGGTCAGGCGCTCGCTGTGGAGTTTCTTGCAAAGAACAGGGGCAAGCTCAAGCCGCAGGTGTTGAACCTACCAGAGGAGCTGGACAACCAGATAGCGAAGCTAAAGCTGGAAAGTATGGGAATAAATATTGACGAGCTGACTGACGAGCAGCTTGGTTATCTAAGCAGCTGGCAGGAGGGGACATGAAAGCAATCTTTATCATAACAGGCAGTCCTGGCTCTGGCAAGACAACACTTGTCAGGCAACTCGAGGCAATGGGTTACAGATGTGCCTACGACGCAGCTACTGCCTATATCCAAGAACTCATAAAACAGGGCAAAAGTTATGACACAAAAAGCAGCTCTTTCAATAGGGCAGTTGCCTTTATCAGGATGGAACAGTTTTTAAATGCAGAGCGTGGCATTTGGTTCTTTGATAGGGGCTTACCAGACACCTTAGCATACACAGAAGACGAGCAGACGAAAAAGGGCTTGCTCAGGATGTGTAGGATGTATCGCTACAGTTCGCCTGTCTTCCTGCTACCACCCTGGAAAGAGATTTTTGAGCAGCACGAAGGCAGGAAAGAGAGCTTTGAAGAGGCAACACAGCTCAGCAAACTCATAAAAGAGGCGTATGAGATGCTTGGTTATGAAGTAATTGAACTTCCTAAGCTATCTGTTAAGGAGAGAGCCAATTTTGTTGTTGAGAAGGTAAACTATATTGTCAAAAGGATGTAGAGCATTTAGCTTATCTTATTCTGAGAAACTTAACAATGCGGGGAGGAGGATTCGAACCCCCGCAGGCACTAAGCCAGCAGGTCCTAAGCCTGCCCCGTTTGACCGCTCCGGCATCCCCGCATTAAAAAATCCTGCACCAGGCAAGTTATTGAGAGAGAATTATGCTTGATTTAAATATTTTGTTCAACATAACTCAGCAGCTTTTTGTGAAGCGAACCATTAGTGAGCAGCATGTCGCTCTGTTCTAATAGCCACGGCTTGCCCTTAAAGTCGCTGACCTCACCACCGGCTTCCGCAACAAGCAGCGCACCAGCAGCAATGTCCCACGGGTATATCTCTGTGGTCAAAAAACCCTCAGCCCTGCCACTCGCTACATAACCTGCCTCAATAGCAGCAGAGCCGAGTTTTCGCATGTCCTTAGCAATGGGTAGAAAACTTGAAACAGCTCTTGAAATTCTCAGGTTGCTCTTAGCGCCACCCTCGCAGTACAAGAGATAGCTCTTGCTCAGCTCTTTCACCTTTGAAACTTCTATTTTCATGTTGTTCAGCTTGGCACCCTTACCTTTCTCAGCTACGTACAACTCTTTAAGAAAAGGAGCATACACAACGCCGAGCAACACTTGCTTGCCTTTGGTTAAAGCGATAGAAACAGAGAAGAAAGGATTGCCCAGAGCAAAATTGCCGCTGCCATCCAAAGAATCGACAATCCAAGTGAGGTTGCTCTTCTTGTCGATAAAGCCGCTTTCCTCTGTGAGTAGGTTGAATTCAGAGAAGTCTGTAAGCGCTTTTATAATCAACAAGTTGCTCTTTTTATCATACTCTGTTACAATCTCCTTTGAGTGCCCCCTCAGCTTTGCCAACTCCCTGTGCTTGCTGAAGTTGCGCAACAGGAAGCGTCCTGCCTTCATAGCTACATTTACTGCTAGTTGGGTGTTGCTTGACATTTTAAAAGAATTTACTTCTTTTTGTTCCAGTTATAATGCCTTAATCTTGGAGAAGCACCGTATCCGCAGCTGCTGCACCTCTTCTTTCTCACATGGAATGTGCGCTTTCCACACCTTCTGCAGATTATATGCGTCTTTTTACCCGATTTCTTGCCCATAGAAGGTGTGCCCTTTGTCATATTACTCCAATGAGATTGATACTATGGTGTCGCCCCTAATGAACACTGTTCCAAGCTTCTTCTTGACTTCGCCTTCCTCTATCAGCTCAGCTTCATCTAACACAACATTTATGTGAATATCAAAAGCATTGAGCTTCCCAACATACTGCGCCTTGTTCTTTAGTTCTACTATGACTCTCTTGCCCCTTGTATTGTTTAGTGCATCCAATGGACGTGGCATCTCAACCATCTTTACCAACCCCTAAATACATGTTTATCCCTATTGGATTAGATATATCTATTTAAATCTTATGGTTATTCTTGAGTTACAACCTGAGAAAGCTCTCTATGAGCTTCTCGTTTCGCACTTCTGGCTGGAACATCACAGCATAGAGCTGTTTTGTCTTGTGTTTTATCGCCTGAACTGTTCTTGTGCTAGCATAGAGCTTGAACTGCTCTCTCAGCTCGGGTGTGTTTTTTATACCCAGGTTGTGCAGTAGGTATACCTCGTGCCTGCCCCTCAATCCCAAAAATTCGTCAGAGAAAACCAAGCTCCTCATGCCTATTTCTCTGTAAGCCATAAGTTGGCAACCAAATGCGTTCCCTATTACCAGTATTCCTGCTCCAACACCCAGCAAGGGCTTGTCAATTCTGGTTAGCCATTTAAAGTCACTGTTCATGTATTCAAAATCCTGTAGCCCTGTGCCAGAGATTATTATGTGGCTGTATTCTTTAAACCTTATTCTACTTGTTTTCTTGTGATTAACAACTACAACTCCCATTTTTTGATTTGCTATTCTAACCAGGGGTGCTACGAACTCCAGTTCGTGCAGCTTGTTGCTGCAGTTTGAAACAATA
>CAYOTZ010000048.1:0-5736 GCA_964407035.1 uncultured Methanosarcinales archaeon
CTACGCGAGTTTGCCCGCTCACTTGTTAAACCGGGTGTTATGCTTGCTAAGGTTGTGGATAAAATAGAGCAGAAAGCTAACCAACTTGGTGTTGTGCTCGCTTTCCCGCCCCAGCTCAGCTTTGACAGCACTGCCGCACACAATTATCCTAGCATAGACGACGCTACTGTACTGAGCAGCCAGGTTATTAAGATAGATATAGGGGTTTCTGTTGACGGCTACATAGGTGATACCGCTTGCACTGTTGACCTTTCTGGCAGGAATGAGAAGCTGATTCAGGCATCAGAAGCAGCCCTTGCCTCTGCTATAAGCATTATAAAGCCGGGAGTTACGCTCAGCGAGATAGGTAAGGCAATAGAGAAGGCAATAGCTGATTACGGCTATAATCCAGTGCGGAACCTTAGCGGACACGGCTTAGGGTTGTATGAGATACACACAGATCCCCAAATCCCAAATTACGACAACGGCGATAATAAACGCAAGCTGCTTGAGAATGAGCTTATAGCGATTGAGCCATTCGCAACAACCGGCCATGGCTTGGTGAAAGAGAGGGGTAATGCAGAGCTGTTTCAGTTTGTAAAAAAAGCACTTGTGCGGTTGAATTCTGTAAGAAAATTACAATCGTATATAATTGAGAGATACGGGCGACTCGTTTTTGCCAGAAGGTGGCTTTTGAAGCACTTCAGCAGGGCTGAAGTGGAACTCGGCTTGAGGATGCTGTTGAAGCTTAAAAGCATTACAGCGTTCTCCCCACTTGTTGAGGTGAAGAACGGTTTGGTAAGTCAGGCAGAACACACAGTTCTGGTGAGGGAGAAGCCCATAGTGCTTACAGAGCTCAAGCGAACTTAACACCCTGTAGCACCATACCAGCTATCAGATTAAACATCAGCACTACTATGAAGGTTATTGTGCAATAGACAATTGTACTCTTTATAAGGTTTTGGCCCAGCAGGTATTGCTCTGATAGCTTGTCAGAGCCATTCTCTACCCCGTTTATCAACACAGTGAGAACATACACAATTTCCACTACATATATTCCTACTATAAGCTGGAAATAGTAAGCAGGGACTGTATCGCCAAACATTGTTAAAACACCCAAGCCGCCTTGATTAGCAACATCCATGCTTGTGTCCAAATTGGCAATATTCTCCCTTAATATTGAGAGTATAGTAACCAGCATAGAAGTAATACCAATTACAACACCAGAAATAACCGGCGCCATGAAATTAACTTGCTGTTTCATGCTTGAAATAATCTCTGCCATTAAGTCCCGCAATCTCTCGTTGACCCTGTGTATCTCCTTTATGTATTCAGATACAGTGAGTAGAGTCCTTGAACATACTTGCGGTCCCTTTTTCGCGCTTTCAATTAAAACCTTCATAGTGCTTTTTATAAGATTAGAAGGAAAGTAGAGTAATGCACCGTTTTTTGGATTGAATATGGCATCCCTAACACCCAAACCGAGGTTTATTATATTGTTGGCAACTATTCTAAAGAACTCTCCAGAGCGAGTGTGCTTCATTACCTTTGCCACATTCTGGAACGCAATCTCAGTTGGCACTCCGTCACCTATTCTGTTACCCAGTTGAAAGAGCCCAGAAGCGAATTCCTTCTCTAGAGCCTTTGTTTCTTCCCTTATCTTAATCACATTTCTTGAACGCAGCTTGTAGAACAAGCCGAGCCCTAGTCCCAAGCCAGCTGTGGTGAAGATACTGAGTAGAGTTGCAACAAGCCCGTACGGGCCTATTATTGCTGTTTGGTTCATGTTCTCCTTGTAACCGAATACCTGGAAAATATTAAAGAGGAACGGCTTTTCTGCCAATAGTATATCTTTTGGTGTTATAAATTTGTATAACAAAGGGTAAACCCCTATTGCTACCAGTATAAATCCAAGAGTGCCTGCAATGTAAGCTGGGTTGATTTTTAGCTCCAGATTGCCGAGCTTGATATATATATACCTGTATCTTTTGTACTCTGGAAATTCGTTTGATATGTCTGTGTCTCCGTAGCCAGTAGGCCTTTTGGTTAATATTACCCTGCCGAAGACATAGACTATGACAGGCAGTGTGACATTGTAGAGCACAGAAAGGTAAAGAGCCACCTTGCCAGGTGTTAGCTTTTCGCTAGTCAAAAAGCTTGTGACCATTGGTAGTATAACCAAGCCGAGCACGGGCAGTATTATTCCTATCATATGCAGCACAGTTATTGGTGAACGGAGCTCGTGCGTGTAGTGTAACATCTTGTCGTATGTCTCTGTTAGCATAACATCCAATGCCTTTTCTATGAGCCCCAATCTCCTTGCCTCGTTGGGCTCGTAGAGTGACGACTCAATAAGGTGGAATGCCTCAATGAATTCCATGTTCCACTTTCGCCATGTTTCAAGGTAAGCATTCAAGCTATCTTTTACAGTGTCGTATTTGCCTGTCTCTACATCCCATAACACTTTCATTATATCGAGAGAGAGTGGCGGGCTGAGGTGCTCTGAGGCGAAAGCTAACGAATTCTCAAAATTAGGTGTATGTCGCATGTATGTAACCACATAGAATATGCACTGGACCATCTGGTTGCTCGCCTTTAATCGCCAGCTATTAGCTAAGTACTCTGGTGTGCGCCTTAGCAGTATCATCGCTACCAAGCATATAACAATAAAGTAAAAGAGAAAGAACATTGAGTTAAACAATGCAAATGTTATAAGTGTTCCGAAAAGTGCCAGTGCCAAGGGCCCAAGATAAGAGAAAGCCACCACACCGCTTGGCGTAGTTTCCAGATGCGTTATACTTATTGCTTCCTCGATCTTTTTTGCTTCTTTTGGGTCTGGCTTTATCCTAAGTATACTAGCTGAGATATTGCAAAGTTTCTCGTATATACTAAGGTGAGCAGGCATGAACTGCTTCTTGAACTTCAAATAATCTTCAGATATGAGATTTTTTTCAGGACTTTCTGAAGCTGTTTGCGAACCGTAAAGCTCTTCAGAAATCTTGCGCTTGTATTTGTCTATTATTTCAGGCTGCTCCTCGTCAAGCTCCATTTTATTTTTTCTTTAGCTCTTCTGCCGCGTTCTTTAGCCATTTGTCCCATAGTAAGTATATCCTTGTTGAGTCCAGCATTCCGCGTTCGTCCTGCACTTGTTCGGAAATCCTGTGAAACATATCGTTCACTTGTATAACGAACTCTGCCTCCAGCATTTCCAATAAGCCCTCTCGTTCTGCAACATCAACGAGCCGCTGCTTTATTTTGGCTCTTAACTCTATGTTCTCCCAAATAGCTGTCCAGTTGCCAGCCCATTCCTTTACATTGGCTGCTATTTTCTTTAGGACTTCGCTTTCACCCTCTATGAGGTCCTTTGTTGGCTCTAAAGTGTCTTTCTTTGCATTGTATCTCATTAAATCCACAAATCCACCTTGTTGTAATGGGTCGTTCTCCCATTCCTTGCCTACCTCTGAGATCTGAGTTACCCTGCGCCACTTGTGAAGTCCGTCAGGGCTTTTTATAGGGTTTGCAACTATTATTATGTCTGTTGCCTTGAACGATGTCTTCGGCACCTTAAGGTCATTGACTACCCTGTCATAGACACCGTAAGGACTGTCACCATGGATAGTACCAGCAACAACATTTGCCATGGCGCCAACCCTCATTGCCTCGTATAATGCTAATGCCTCTGTGCTTCTAACTTCGCCTATTATCAGGCAGGAATCGCCCAGCCTTAGTGTTGTCCTTAGACCTTCGTCAGCAGGCACTTCTGATGTGCCTTTTGTCATTGCAGATGCTACCTGCATGTGCTGTATATTGTAGCCCAGCTCTCTCAAAGCGTCAACTGGCAACTCAAGAGTGTCTTCAATCGTTATTATCCTGTACTTTCTCATTATCTCTGTTAGAATTGCACCGAGTAAGCTTGTCTTACCAGCCGAGCGTGTACCAGCTATGAGCATTGTTCTTGAACCGTCAATGAGAAAGCTTATCAAACCAGCTGCTAAGGGTGTCAACATTTTATTCCTAATGAAGAGAGGCAGTGTCCAGGGTTTGTCCCTGTGTCTCCTGAATGCGAAGGCAAGGCCTGTAGGATTGAGAGGTTTCGTTATCACAGCAACTCTCGCTTTAGCTCCTGGTATTATTATGCTAGTGTCTAAGATGGGATTTGCTTCGTCAAGCGGCCTACCTGATATCATTCTGAGCTTTGTTGCCCATGATTCCACCTCTGAAGGCGTTGGTAAGATGTTTGTTCTGCAGTCACCATAGATTTCATGTACCAAAAAAACAGGTGACAAGCCACTGGGGGAGTTTACTGTTACATCCTGCACCTGTTTGTCTCTTAATAACACCTCAAGCAACCCGAAGCCAACAGTGTAACGCACCAGTATCTCTGCCAGCATGTTCTTCTCCTTCTCTGTAAGGAATATATTATTGTACTCTGAAAGCTCTTCAATCAGGTCGTGCCCAACATTGAGAAACACTTGACGCATCCTTTTTGGATTGACAAAGTCCTTTTCAGAGGGCTTGTGAGCAGAGAGGATTTTCTTTGCTTCGTCCAGCAGCTCGTATTTATCTTCAGAGAGGTTGAATTCTGGCGGAGTGACATGATACATATATTGCACAGTATCTTTTAGCTTTAGTATGTTTATTTCTGTACCATCGTCAAGCTCATATGTGTCAATCTCTTCAGAATCACTGGGAAAGCTTGACATTAGTTTTGTGAACATGAAGTCGGGTTTGATAGTAGGCGTGAAAATACGCCTGTACACCTCTCTGTTACCTAGTTTGTAACCAGGCAAATAGGGCTTTGCAAGCTTCACCATCTTTGTCTTTGCAAGCAACGAGAGGATGTACTTCAACATACCAATGAAATTTGAGATGCACTCTGTGCGTGTCACGTCTGTTTCTTTCTCTAGAACTATCTGCTCTTCTCTTAGCCACCTCTTTGCCTTGACATAAGCTCCAAGAGGGTCTGCCTTTAACAGCTCAAAAATGAGCTGTTTCAATCGTGTATAAAAGAAGCTTGCGAGCTCTGAGCAGCCCGGTAGGTTGAGCTTGTCAATATTAAATGTTTCTTTGTCTTTTATCAGCTTAGCGTAAATCCTAGATATCTCGTTGAGAAGTTCTGTTTGTTCTGCATCATATTCATAATTACGGCGTTGCGAGAGAACAACTTTTGTGGCTGATTTTATCATTGAGAGCTTTTCTATAACATTTGCCATGCAGGTTTCATTATCCTCAATAGATGGACTTAGCGAGCACCTGTCACACTTCATAACAAGAATTGTTTCTTCTCCTTCGTGCTCTACAGAATAAGGACACCCCTCTTTTTTGGTTACATTCATTTTTTATATCACTATACTATGATAACAAAAGTTATTTATTTGAGCTTATAAAAAAAATAAATTGGTTGTATATAAATATGTCGGTGGAGCTAATGGAGCAAGCAAAGAGTGGTGGACTTTTCGGAAAACCCAAAGAGGGCAGCGTATCAGCTGGTAAGATTGCTGATATGAATTCTGTTGGCAACCTAACAAGACGCTTGAGAATAGTGGAAGAGAGGTTGCAGAATATCCAGAGAAAACACCAGATAACAGAGGAAAATATGATCAAGACACACAAAGAGCTTAAGAATGATTTAAACCTTTTGAGCAAAGAACTGAGCACTCTGAAATCGCAGTTCCTGGAATTTCGTGATAAACTTGAAAGAATTAGTGACGAGCTTGACACCAAAGCGAATGAATCAGAGTTTCTTGTTTTCAAAAA
>CAYOTZ010000049.1:0-5694 GCA_964407035.1 uncultured Methanosarcinales archaeon
AGATGTGCTTGTTCTCATATTATTCGGGATACTGCTCAAGCTACTCGGGCTTGCAGGCAATATTGACAGGGAATCCGGCTTTCTCAAGGTGCTGGTGACATTGGCGCTTCTCTATGTGGTATTTGCAGGAGCACTGCCAATTCGGATAAAAGCTCTTTTCAGTAGTGCCCAGTGGGCTTTTCTCTCTGCTTTGATGAACTTCACAGTCATCACATTCATTATTGGGGTAATAAGCTTTCTAGCCGGGTTCGGTTTGGGAGAAAGCATAGCTCTGGGTATGCTTATGTGTGTTATGGATGGTTCTGTAATAAATAGCATACTTGAGTCAGTAAAATTTTCAAAGCTTGGCGAGGCATTTGTGCAGTTTGAATCAGCAATTATAGACATCTTTGTAATAGTTGGAATTGTTGCTATGCTTAACCTGAAAGAGCTAAGCTTACAGGCGTTGTCTCAGCAATTTGTAAATTTCATTCTGTTATCCTCTGCTATTGGTATTACTTTAGGTATAATTTGGGGTCTTTTGCTAAAGCGTTTCTCTTGGATGGAGCATCTCAGCTTGACAACTATGGCTATACTGTTGCTTGTCTATTCCTTTGCAGAATACTTCCAATCAAATGGTGTGATAGCTGTCTTTTTCTTCGCTATAACACTAAGCAACATAAAGGAGCTATCGCACATATTCTATAAGAAGCAGGCAGATAAGGTAACTACAATTACAAGAGACCAGCGTGTGTTCTTTAGTGACCTCTCTTTTCTATTGAGGGGCTTGCTGTTCGTGTTCATGGGCACTTTGATAAGCTTCCAGCACCCATGGTATATAATGCTTGGCGCTCTGCTTACATTAGTCGCTTATATTGCCCGTTCCTTATTGTTCGGAGTAGTAGCAAAGGGAAACATAGAAGAAAAAGAAATGTCTATGATAGAGGTTATGGCTGTTAAGGGTTTAACTCCAGTAGTGTTGCTGTCTCTCATGAACAACTCTGAAAGCTTCACAAACGTTGTGCTCGGTAGCATCCTGTTTAGTGTTATGCTCACCTCTCTTTTGATTGCACTCATCAACAAGGGCTGGTTTGTTTCCTTCAGAAACGAACTCAACAAACTTTTGCTTTTAGCATTTAAGCACCGAAGAAATCATCTATAAAAGGCACAGGATCTTTAGTGATAACAAAGTGCCAGTCTGCAGGGAAACACTTTCTGTAGCGTGGGTAAGCATAACGCTCATCAAGAAAAACCACAACGCCCTTGTCCTTTTCAGAACGTATGCATCTGCCAGCTGACTGCAGAGCAAGGCGTATCGCTGGGTATATGTAACCGTAATCCAGACCGCGACTGAACTTTTTTTCATAGTAGTCTATCAGGGCTTGCGTCTCTATGTCTGGCACGCTCAAAGGTAACCCTACCACAATAACCCCGTTCAACATGTCGCCTGGCAGGTCAATACCCTCACCAAAAGAGCCGCGGACCACACCGAGAAGTAACGCCCCATGTTTTCTGTTTGCTACAAACCTTTCAATAAGCTCTTGCTTTGCTTGCTTAGACATTTTTCTCTGCTCAAATAGCAGTATTTTATCTGTCCAATCCGAGATATGCTTGCTAATGCTGTCCCTTAATTCATAGCTCGGAAAGAAGACAGCAACATTACCATGAATTGCGTCTGCAATTTTGCCAGCCACCAGAGCAATTCTTTTGTATTCCTCTTTTGATCTCGTAGAGTATCTCGTGGAAGTAACAGGCACTATCAAAGAAAGCCGATTCTCTTTGGGAAAAGGGCTCTCGTACTCCTTGAGCAAAGTTGACTTAGGAAACCCCAGCAGGTCCTTGAACATCTCTGTGGGAGTCAGAGTGCCACTCATAGCTATAGTGCTGTGACTGCTCTTGATAATTTCGCTTGAAACAAGAGCAGGGTCAAGGCACCTGTAAACAATCTGAAACCTGTTATCATGCTTCTTCAACACCCTAACAAAACCCTCATCTTTGCCCAACCATGACTCCATGAACCTTGCAACAGAGCCACACCACGAGTGCTCCCTTTCTTCTACCACCCTGTCAGCGACAAGCTCCAACCTCTCAGTAAGCGTATTGTAGTCACTAAACATATTAACCAGAGCTACGAAATCATCCATCTTAAGCTTTGCTTCATCTTCAATCCTCAACTCTGGTATAGCATTAGAGATTTGTTTTAGCTGCTTAGCCAATTCATCCAAGCCCAGCCCGTTTAGCTCTTTAATCGCCTGCTTGAGCAGATAGCTAGAGAGAGAATAACTCATCAGCTCTATCAGGCGCTTGGGCAAGTTGTGAGCTTCATCAATAACGATAATGATATTTTCTAGTGGTATGCCAAGCTTGGCGAGAAACGCAGTGCTAATGTAAGGATCAAACAGGTATCCATAATCTACTACTACGAGCTTAGCCTGCTTTGCCATCATCCTTGCAACTTCGTAAGGGCAAACTCCCCTAGCTTTACACTCTGCAATGAGTTTTTCTGCGTGCATTATATCATTCAGTTCTGGAAAAGTTGACAGCTCTCTTGAGAGCTTTAGATTAGAGAAATAACTGCACTGGTTCTCCTTCCTTATTGCCTTGCAGTATTCATAAAAGTCAGCAGAGCTAAGCTTATTGGCAACCTCTTGAGCGCACATCCATTGTTTGCCAATTATATCAACAGCTTTAATCTGTAAAGAATGTCTTTTGCTGAGCTTCTTAACTGTTTCTATTACTATTCTGTGCTGGGTATGCCTCGATGTCAGAAAGAAAACACGCTTCTTATTATCCAAAGCGTATTTCAGGGCTGGCGAGATGACAGCTGCTGTCTTTCCTATACCAGTAGGAGCGTGAACAACTAGGTGGTTCCCATTGATGACTGCCTTGTGAACCTCGCTCATCAATCTTTTCTGTATAGGTCTGACCTTCTCAAATGGAAAGTACAAATTAGCCAAATTACTCCTTCCCCTTTATCTTCTTAATCAAGTTCTTGGACGACTTGATAAGCTTTTCACCTATCCTGTAGTTTCTCAGATAAGCATCTTCAAACTCGATTTTGTTGCCCCACTTGCTGATAAAGCAGATATCTTCTAATCTGAAGCGCATCGCTCTGGGCACTTCCTCTGCTGGATAGCCAATAGGAAGTATTGCCTGGGGCCTTACATTATCTGGTATCTCGAGGTCTCTGCTTAGTTCGTTCTCGTCAAAGGCAGAAACCCAGCACGAACCGAGTCCAAGCTCTACAACCTTGAGCAGCATGTTTTCTATGGCAGCTGCGCAGTTCTGTATAGAGTATAGTCGCTCGCCACGCAACCCGTAGAATTTCTTGATTTCGTCATTATCAGAACAGACAACAATAACAACAGGGGCAGTGGCTATCCAGTACTGCTCGAGTGCTGCCTTTGCTATCTTCTTTTTTAATTTTTCGTCCTCAACAATGATAAATCGCCAGTTCTGTATATTACCGGCACAAGGTGCCTCGTTACCTGCCTGTATTATCTTGGCAATCAATTCGCGGCCCACAGGCACGCTGAGGTATTTCCTGATAGAACGGCGTTTCCTCACAACCTCGTCAAACTCCATAATTTTTATGGTTTGGTTAACAGATTAATAAAGCTTTTGTTTGATTTAGTGTCTCTTTTTGAGGAGAGACATATATAACAAAACAATTAAGAACACAAAAATAAGAGTCATTACAATAATTAAGATTGTGATATTCATGCCACCTACATGCCGAAGAGATTCGCTTCCACTACCACTAAAATTACCGCAATCAATAGGGCAATTTAATTCATTCTCTTTATCTTGACAAACAGCGTCACCACAATAATCAGCAAATTGAGATAAACTGTATTTTTGATTCCCAACAGCAATCTGAGTTGCAATGGGGGAATAGGGAATCTTAATAGTAAACTCTCTGGTGTTGTAACTGAAACTCTTACGGTATACGGTGATCAAATTGCCTTTTTTGTCAAGTAGTTTAAACGTAAGAACATTATCCGATGACGGAAACTGTTCATAGTAAGTGCCATGTTCCTTTTTTATTTCTTTTAGTTTGAGCGTATTATCAGTTACCTGAAATGTAATCAGATAGTAATCTAAAATTCTCCAATTATTGATGCTCTTTGCTTTTCCGCAGTCCTCTGGACAGTTGTAAATGTTTTCCTTCGCTTCATCACATGTTCCGTCCCCGCAGCTTGAACCGCAATCAGAATCATATTCAATACAATCTGGATCACAAATACCATCCCGTGCGCCATCGCAAATGCTATCCTCAATGCCGGTACTGCAATCATCTGGACAGTAAATATAATTTTCACCAAACTCTCTGTCACAATCCCCATCCAAATTACAGGAAATGAAAATCTGCTTCGCCTCAAACTCAAAATAGCCACTGTCTGTTTCAACTTGGATAGAGGGAAGATAAGTAAAACCAACTATTCTTGCCTTGAATATGTGCCGTAAAGAATATGGCTTATTTGCTGTAAGCGTAATATTGTAGTTAATAAAGGTTTCATAGCCATAAAGTGTGGGCTCTAATCTCAGATTCTCAATACCTGGCTCAATTACTTTAAGTGAGGGAGGTACTCTCTCTATAAAACTCAACTCAATGTTCTCTGTGCTTGTTATCTCAATTTCTTCATAAAGATTGGCACCAACAGAAACATTTAAGGGCAAGCTCCTTGTCAATTTTATCTCTGCATTTGCTTGGGCTAATGCCAACACAAATATTGTAAAAATAACAGCTATTAATATTGGTTTTTTCATTTTTAACTTTGATTTAGCAGGTCTTCAAGCTTCTTATATATGAACTGCAATGCTTGTTCTTTTGTCCAACCCACAGCAGCCTCTATCCCCATAGAGATTGCCTGGTCTTTGGCTTGTCTTATCGCAAGCTGTATGAGAGCATCAGGATCATCAGCATATTCATTTAAAGCTTCTGGGTCATTAAAGTAAAGGTAAAGGTAGACACCAAATCTACCGAAGAGTGCCAGTTTGTATAGAAGGTTCTCAGAAACCATTCCTGCGCTAGGGCACTCCACCATGCCTTTATCATTCATACAGGTCATAAGATTATGCGTTGTGAGATACTCCATCATAGCCTTTACATCACCTCCTTCTGAGGTCAGAATATACCATACGGCAGAAAATGAAGTTACTGCTTCTCCAAGAGGTTTTAGATAAAGGAATACCGGTAGATTACCAGTAACATCCACATAATGATACTTCCAATCCCCAGGCAGCTTAACTAAGTTGCCTGCGTGCTTCATCACCACCATTGTGTAAACCTCGTTTGGTTCATAGCCGGCTCTTCGCAATAGAGTAGTAAGAGCAACTGAATAGTCAACAGAAGTTCCTGTTTGGAGTATATTTATTGTAGCATGGGCGGGTACATCTACCATGTAACAGTTATTTTCAGACATATCAGTATCAGAATTCCATATCGGCTCTGGTCCTAAACGGCAAGGCAAACTGTTGGCATATCTGTTTAACCTTCCCATATTATCTGCATTGCAGGTGCCAAAATATGAAGGTGAGGAAATTGTTGAAAGACGAGCACAATTCGCTTCTGCCATAAAATATTCCTTGACATATTTGGAATAGCTACCGAGTGCCTTGATGATGTATATCCCCACGCATCTCTTCTTTCTGTTCCCAAAAAGTAGTGTGGATTCTAATCTCGCTTCCTTACAGAGAAAAGAGTTGTCATTA
>CAYOTZ010000050.1:0-3595 GCA_964407035.1 uncultured Methanosarcinales archaeon
TAACCACAAGCTTAACAAGTGTTATATAGATATCTACAATTCAAGCTTGATTATTGAAAACGGCACCTGTGCATCCATAAACCTGTTGACTTTCTGTGTGGATGACATAAATGAGAGTGATGTTTTTAATATGACATTGTTTGAGTGGGTGTATGAAGCAACCCTGCGTGTGCTAAAGAGAGTGCCAGAAATCTACATCAAAAGGTATGTTGCTACAACCAAGTTGCTTCTCGGTGAAGAGATTACAGAGAAATTATACTTTGGTAATAAAGGCAAAATAGACGCTACAGATGTTAACTTTAAAGTTTCTTATCCTGAAAAGATTCTTAAAGTTACTGATGCAGAGGGTTGCAGAATAACCGAAAACCGTGCTGTCTGGACCGGCGTGCTGAAACCCAATGAAGAAGAAAGCTGTTCTGTTAAGTTGAAGGCGATTGCATCTGGAAAGTCGGATGCTATTGCAACTGTGGAATACTACAATGGGATTGAGCATAAGAAGGTTACGAACAAAAAATCATTTCAGGTAGAGAGTAAACTTGTAGAATTGGCTGTCGAGCTAAAGGACAACTTAAGTGTTGATGCTGTTCGAAATTACACTGTGAACCTTGACACAAACGGTGAACTTCGCGAGTTAAATCTCAAGCTGATATTCCCAGAAGGTGTTTCTCTTTTGAGTTACCCAGAGACATTCAGTTTGGTTAACAAGACCTATTTTTATACTGAGATACCCAAGCACGAGCAGGTTTTCAATTTCAAGCTAAAATTTCTCTATATAGGTAATTTTACTATTGAGAACATTATGAATTATACTGCTCAAGATATTAGCTATGGTTTCTCAAAGCAAATCAACTTTACTGTTAAGGGTGAAAAGCTCATAACCCGTGTAATAAACCCGATAATAAAGGATAACAGGGGCGAGTTTGAGGTTGCCAATCCTACAAAGAACTATTTTAGCTCTATTGTTGTGCGTTACTTTATAGGCAACGAGAGCTTTGTTGAGCGTTTTGATAGAATTGACAAGATGTCCCACAGGACAATAAGCTTTGATTACAATGGCAATCAAAAGAAAATAGAGGTTCCTGTCATTCTGGAGTTCTCTACCCATAATGACCAAGCCCTTGTTACCCGTACAAAGCTCAATTTTACTGTGATTAAACAAACGACTAATAGAACAGAGGCGAAGACAGAGAACAAATCCAGTTCAGCTGGTGGCACTAGCGGCCCTAATTTCACTCCAAAGGATAAAAAGAAGAATATAATAATTTTAGCAGGAGCGATTGTGCTTTTAGCAGCTATTGGATGGTTTCTCCACAGCAAGCAGAAACTTTAATATCAAAAAATCTTTAAATCTCGTTGCAATCTAAGATTTTATGAAAGTTGATGTTGTGATACCAAGGCATAATGAAAAGGCAATAATAGGTATGGCTAAAAAACTGGGATATGATGCTCTTATTCTTTTATACCCATTTGAGAAATTAAAGCAACTAAAGCAAGTGGCACACCCAGAAGTCAAGCTTTTGTACGGTTGCTTGATTAGTAAGCAAAAGCCAAAAGGCGTGAAGTTTACAGCTGCTCCCAACCCGAATCGGCACACATTCGAGAAATTAAAGCCAAATATTGTTTATCAACTTGAGCTGACTAAAAATAAGGATAAGACGCATTACCGCTTATCTGGTTTGGATGATGTCTCCTGCAAGCTTGCAGCTGAAAATGATATAGCTATCGGTTTCAGCTTTAGTTCTCTGCTTGATTCGAAATTGCCAAGGGCTGTGTTGCTCGGTAGGATGGCTCAGAACATTCGCTTTTGCAAGAAATTCAAGCTCAAAATGGTGCTAGCTTCTTTTGCTTGCCAACCCTATGATATGCGCTCGCCTCACGACCTGAAAGCGCTTGGCATCAGCTTGGGTATGACGCCTATTGAAGCTAAAATGTCAATAGAATCCTTAAGTGCTTGCTTTGAATAATTAGAGCTGTTTTGTAGAGTTGGCTATCTTCCAAATTTCATGCTGCTTACCTGTCAAGAAGTCATAGTAACCCAGTAACCTCGAGATAACTTCAACTACTATAGCAAAGCTCGTTTTGAAGGGGTGTTTGAAGTCTATCTGGCTAATTATTAACTTAGCAATCTCCAAGTGCTCCATTGTAGGCGGTTTGTAACCGAACTTCTTGCTTAATGCCAAATGGCCTGCGAATATTCTTCTTCTCTGCTTTATGAAGTCAGCTATGTTTTCTGGTCCCTTGTTCAGCACAATTGCCTTAGGTGCGTAACTAAGCTTATAACCTTTCTTTGAAATTAAGGCAGCTATTTGCTCTTCGTCAACAGCTGTTCTTGGTAGCTGCTTGATGATGTTCCTAAATGCTATGCACTCACCGAATTTCGGACTTTTTAGCGCTATTTGGTGGTGGAGATACCATACAAGGTTGACAGCAAACCCAAGCCAGGTGTTGGCCTTGTTAACTGGAATAGGTCTACAACCCACAATCCCCACTTTTCTGTCTTTGAGTGGTTGGCATATCTCATGTATTGTATTGTTTTTTGGCAGCACATCAGCACTTATCAGCACAATAATTCTTGTTTTGGCTTGCTTGATTATCTTGTTTATGCCAGAAACCTTGCCGCACCTTCTATCTTCTGTTATTAGTTTTACCTTTGGGTTTTGTTCGGCAATACTTTTAACTATCTGGTTGGTATTGTCTGTTGAACCAGAAGAAACTACAATTATTTCTTTGATTGCTATGTCTTCAAGCTGCTGGTTCAGCAGCTTTTTGAGTAGTTTGGCTATGTTTGCCTGTTCATTGTAAGCACATATACCTATTGTTATCTCCATAGTTCAGTAATATCTTGTAATATTTATTAAACTTGCTATTGACAAAAAATTTATATATTAAGTTGCTAGATGCTACTCCTAATGACTAAAATTTTTTACTTAAAAAGAAGTGTGTTACTCTTAATTGTTTTTTTCTTAGCGAAAATATGTTATGCTGCTGATTGGTCAGAACCTCTCAATTATTTTCCTTACCCGGATAAATGTCAGCAATTGGGTTACACTCTCGGTGGAGAGTGTAAATTTATTAGTTGTCCGAGCGGTTGGGTGAAATACAGGGATGTTGCTAATTACACTGGTCCTGCGCTCTGTTATTTTGGAAGTGTATACTGTTGTAATGCAGAAATATATTGCCCCGGCGACCCAACATGTAACGGCACCTACTCTTACCAAACCCTGACTGCAAGGGAGATGTGCTGTCTTTTAAAGCAACATGAACTAAGCAAATGCAAAGCATATACATGTGATTTCCCAAACGAGCAAGCATCTTGGTATTGTGACACACTTAACGGAAATACTGTCGCACTTTTTTGTGTTGACTGTCAGCCATTAAAGGGTTGCGACCCGCCTTATGGTTACATCTTTGGTCCGCATCCTACTTCAGAGTATGTATGTGCAGAAGAAGGAGACAAATATGAATGCGACTCTTCTGATACTGTTGAAAGAGGAACAAGCGATAGATGGGGCTATGATTGGGCATCTGCAGCATCTACAACTACTACAACTACGATACCAGGGGTTGTTTCATCCACAACTTCTACTACAACTAC
>CAYOTZ010000050.1:3695-5662 GCA_964407035.1 uncultured Methanosarcinales archaeon
CTACTACAACTACGATACCAGGGGTTGTTTCATCCACAACTTCTACTACAACTACAGTACAAGTGCCACCTTCACCACCTACAGACCAGTGTTCTCCTCAAGGCGAAACAAAATGTGAGGGGTTAGCGCTTTACCGTTGCGATTATGATGCAAGCTATGGTGCATTAAATTGGGTTTTGGTTGAAGACCCTAGCCCTCAGTGTTGTGATGATGGTGACTGTTCAGAAGAGGTTTGTGAAGCCAACAACGGTGCTTGGTTTCCCGGAGCGCCCAATCTGGATTCTTCACTAACTGGTTATTGTTGTGGTGATGATGGAGCTGCTGACCTTGGCAACATACTACAGGATAAGCTATGTGTAGAGGACTCCGGAGTTTACACATGGGTTATTGGCGAAGAGTGTCAGCGTTATGCAAACAACAAGATAGTTTTCAGCGATGGCGTCTTTTTTGTTTGTTCTTCAGAAAATCCTGGTGAATATGAAGAGTTGGATGACAAGGGTTATTGCGAGAACATTTGCAATTTTTATTGCGAGCCGCAGAGTAACACATGGTTGAACAACACTAACCCAGAGCTAAACATTTTGGCTGAGCCGATTGGCGAGAACGAGAAAATAGATACATTAAAGACAGACCTTACTGGAAGCTATGGTTGTTGTCCTGCTGCCTGGTGTTGGAACAATAGCCATTGCATAGAGAACCAGGCAGACGAGCCAGATGATTTATATGTTTATGATGCTGGTATCGACATCTTTAGATGTATAGATGGTGAATGGAGACCTGCAGAAATGGTTTACACCTGGGATTTTCATTTGCGTGGTTACTGCCCCAGAGCTGGTGAGCAGTGTCTGGTTAGCTATGAGAGCTATGAGAACAATGATAAACCAAAGAGATATTTTTCTGACGAGAAACCTCAATGCATAGCTTCTGGCCAGTACATACTTGACTACTATTGCAATGGTTCTGAATGGCGCTCAAGAACTGCCCTACTGGCGACCAAAATGCTAGCTCTTGAAAAGGCAGACACTGAAGGTGATTTTAGATTGTTTTGTGATGACTATAGGTTTGCTCTTAATGATTATAGCTATTTTGTTGAATCTTTGCCTGTTGAGAATTATCTTAATAAGAGTTGCAGTATTAATGGTTATCCTGTAAGGTGCGTTAATAATTTTTGTGTCTTGGAAGATAAAAAAACCGGTAAGGTGCTTGTTGGCACTACAAGTAATGTCAACCCATTCGGCGAACAGGGCATTGCTCCTGTATTTAATGTAACTGGGTGTTATTATACTAACCCGGATAACCCTTGGGTTTATTCACAATGTGGCCCATTTTTGATATATAATTCCAATATCTCGGCACTTATTTACAGTAATCAAGGGGTGACGCCTGCCCCAGAGCTCTCTGGCTGGGAACTTTTCTTAGAATTGATTGCCAACCCGTTTGAGGCAATCTCGCAGTTGATTATGACTGGAGGTTTGCAGTTCTACGGTGTTAGTGGAGTGGAATTGAGGTTTGACATACTCAACACAGCCAAGCTCTTCTCGCGTCTCTATATTGCTGATTCTGATATTGGCGAGGTGCAAGCAGCACTTGAACCATCAAAATTCGATTGGAGAGAGAACAACACAAAATACTATCTTATAGCCAAGTACTCAGATTTTTCAGTTGATGTTTGCAGTTATGTAAATAATTTCAGCGTGAATTACGGAAGGTATAACTGCGAGATGCAAAATGGTAGCTATATCGTAGTGGATAGCAGACAGACACAGAGTTATCTTATGGGATATTGGACGAGTTTGACAACAACACTCTTGCCTTGAACTTGCCATGAAAAAGGAAAATATATAAACATAAAGCTATTAATTTAGAGAATGAGGTTAGTGCTTTACTTAACTGTGCTTTTTTTAGTCGTGGGGTATGTTAGTGCCGCTTGTTCTGATAGTGATGGTTATAATCCTCTTGTTGGTGGT
>CAYOTZ010000051.1:0-5633 GCA_964407035.1 uncultured Methanosarcinales archaeon
TATAACATCACATCCAGCAACAAGCTTCACCTTGGTCAACTTGTTATTTATTACAATATGCTTGGCAAGCTCAAGTTGCTCCTGTTTCAGGGCTTTGATATTCATCCTAATAAACTAATTCCAAACTCATATATAAATATTTACTCGGCTTTTTCAGGATACACTGAGCTAAACAAATCGCTAATTGCCCTGGCTTTTTTTTCACCGATAAGCTGCACCTTCCTAAGCTCGTCCTCACTGGAGTTGGTTAATCTCCTTATGGTCCTAAAGTGCCTGAGCAATGGCTTGGCAAGCTTAGGACCTATGCCGGGTAGTGCAGAGACCAAGTATTCCTGTTGCTCCTTCAATGTGAGTGGCTTGTTGAAGTGCAGATTGAGCTCATTACTGTTGTTTTCTTGTTCTCTCTTGGCAAAGGAGTACAACAGCTCAGCTGCTTCCTTTGGCGTTCTCGTGTATATAACAGGCACTCTGTAACCGAGTGCTACGCTTGTCAGAGCACCACATATAGCAGAAGTGGAGAGTCGTCTCGGTATTCCTGTAGCTATATCCTGCATAACTATCAACACTGGCTTGGTGAAGTTCTCGCTTAGAGCCTTCGCCTGTAGCAGCAACCTCCTGTCCATAATAGAGGTGATAAAATCGCTCCAATTCTTCAGTTCAACCCCGACATCTTTACTGCATATATAATCTGCCACCTCAAGCTGTCTGAGTTGTATTGCAATATTCTTGGCAGCTAGCTGCTTCAACACAAGCGAGCCTTTTTCCCTGTGGTCTGCTATAATGCTGAGTGTGTTCTGTTTAGTTTGCCCTCTGAAAAGGTTAAGCGATGATTGTTGCTCTCTCTCATTGAAGCTGCTCTTGCTCATTTGCAGTTTGTTTTTTATGTCCTTGAGCAACCTGTACATTCTGCGCTCTTTGTGGTAAGAAGACCATTTATAAGCCATATCCCTTGTGAATTTGGTAACAAGCACAACCACTCTGCCCTGCTTCTGTCTGCCAGTTCTGCCCCTTCTCTGTATGCTCCTTATAGCAGAGGGCACTGGCTCGTAAAAAACCACGAGGTCAACCTTGGGTATGTCCAGCCCTTCTTCGCCAATTGAGGTTGAGATTAACACATTGAACTTCCCTTCCCTGAAAGCGTCCAGTATCTCTTTTTGCTTTTTTTGCGACATTCCAGTGCCTAGTTTCTTTGCCTGGCCAACGAAAAGCTTGGGTTTTGCGTTTGTTAGTTTTGCAAGAGACGCCTCCAATCTCTTTGCAGAGTCCCTATACTGGTTGAACACGATAATTTTGGAGTTAGGGTTTTTGCTGAGCTCGTTAGCCACAAGCTCTATCAGGCTGTTAATCTTGGGGTGTTCCAACCCATCTTCTACTAGTTGCTCTGTAAGATATAGTGCTGCTTTGAAGTCCTCATCTGCTACGAGGTTCTTTACTGCCTTTACCCTGCTCGTTTTCGCTTGTTCCTGGAGTTTTGTTAAATATTGGTGCAATGCAAAACTGCCCTGTGTTTCAAGCAGTTCCAAAGCGTGATGAATTTTCAGTGCTTCGGCCGTTAGAGATATCGGCTTCAGCAATAGCTTATTGCCTGAATTCTGGTATTGCCTGTGCAGCTCGTTGAGCAGCTCAAGCAGTTGCTTTTTGGAGATGTTCGTCTTCATGTGTTTACTGCTTAGAATGCTGGCTGCTTTCTCAAGCTTTTTCTTGTAGCACTTTTCAAGGTAGCTTTTTACTAGCTTAAATCTTTCAGGTAGTTCAACCTCAACTATTCTAATCTTTATCTCTTTAATGTACGGCTTCACATCAGGATCTTTGTATGTTCTTACCTCTATGTCCTCTATGTAAAGGTTTTTTGCTACTTCTGATATTTTCTCAATATCAGATCCAGGCGAAGCTGTCAGCCCCAAAATCCTCGGATATTTAGCCTTGGTGATGTACTGTTTTGCTATGTAAACATAACTATACTCGCCGACTGCCCTGTGGCATTCGTCAAAACAAACCAGGCTGGTATGGCTGAGCTGTATTCTGTTGCTAATTATATCGTTTTCTATAGTTTGTGGTGTGCTAAAAATCAGCCGGCTTGTTTGCCATAGTGCTTCTCTTTTAACTGGCGGAATTTCGCCTGTAAGCAAACACAGTTGCGAGGTGTCAAGCTCGAGATTCTTTTTGGCTGTTTCAAGATGCTGCTGGGCTAGTGGTTTGGTAGGTGCCAACATAAGCACCTTGCTTTTTGGAAACTGTTTTAAACGGAGTGCAGCCAGCATTAGGAATATAAAGGTCTTCCCTAAGCCAGTGGGTAGCACAACCATCGTATTCTTCCTGACAGCAGTTGCCAGAATTGTTTGCTGGTATAACCTCGGTTTAAACCCCTTTAACATAACCAGATTTAATTCAACTTGGTTTATATATTTTCTCTTTATGATTTGAGAAAAAGTTCCACTTCCTTTATAAGCTTCTCTGCTGAGAACTCGAGCCAGGGCAGTCCTGTAAATCGCAGCACAGAGTGAGCAGAATCCCAGAGCACAAAGCTGTTTAGTTGTGGCATATCATTCAGTATGATGATTTCAGGCGGTATGAAATTCGACATATATATGTTTTCCTTTATCACACTGACATCGATATCTTCTGGTTTTAGCTTGCCCAACTGAACCCTGCGTGCAATCATCCTACAGGCTTCTACAAGCTCTTCTTGGCCGTCATAGTTTATGCATAGGTTCAAAAAGAAGCTATCATATGCTTTGGTTTCTATCGCCAGCCACTTCAGCTTTTCTACAACAGATTCTTCAAGCTCAAACCACTTACCGATAGGGCTTATTTTTATCCTGTGCCTTCTTATTATATCGAGCTGTATGTTGTCCAGCATGGTTGTTATACTCTCTTGGCTACTCAACTTCTCTAAGCTTTTCCTGGAAACCAAGAGTAGAGTGAGCACAGGCAGTTTTAGTTTTGTCTGTGCCAATATGAGTTCTGATACGAGTCTGCCCTTTCTGATGAATGTCTGCTGTTCTGTTAGCTTATAGCGCGCCTTGTATTTTGCTTCCAAGCTACCAGAATCCAAGCTCACAGCCGCATGTCTTATTTTTTTCTCCTGGCTCTTAGTGAATATAGGCAGTTTCATTTCTAACTATCTAGAGATAAAAAGCTTTATTAAGTTTTTCTAAATATTCAAGCTAAAATGGAGTTATTTACAGCAATTGTATGTTTTATTGCATTAACACTAGCTTCTTTCACAGACCTAAAGACAAGAGAGGTGCCTGATTTTCTCAGTTACAGCTTTATTGCCACAGGTGTCTTTTACAATGCTCTTCTTACAGTTTTAAACTGGAATTATAGTTATGTGATAGCCTCTCTACTTGGCTTGATTGCAATGCTGCTTGTTTCATTACTCTTGTTTTACACTGGCCAGTGGGGTGGTGGGGACGCCAAGCTGATTATGGGTGTTGGAGCTTGGCTTGGTATCCCCTTCTTTGCTCATAAGGAATCCCTGTTACTTGGCTTATATCTCTTGAACTGTTTGCTGATGGGTGGTCTCTACGGGTTGGGTTGGACCTTAATGCAGGCTGTAAAGTACAAACGAGATTTCACAAGCTCATTCATTGCCAGACTAAGAGAGAAACGCTTGCTGCAAATTGTTTTGCTCTTGTTAGCTGTTTTTGTTTTAATACTAACTTTCTTTCTGCAGAACAGGATGCTTTGCATTTCAATATTGGCGCTTGTCTTGCTGTTACTAACAACCCTTTATCTTTGGATTTTCATCCAAGTAGTAGAAGAAAAGTGCTTTTACAAAAGGATGCGTCCGAGTGAGCTTACAGAAGGAGATTGGCTGGTTGAGCCAGTGGTTGTTAAAGGCAGGCAAGTTGTTAAGCCCAACCCTGCTGGGTTGGCACTAAAGGAGATAACCAAACTCCAGGAGCTTGAAAAATCAAAGCTTGTTGCTTGGGTAACAATAAAAGAGGGCATACCTTTTGTGCCTGTGCTGCTGTTAGGCTTTATTATTTTATTGTTAAACCCTCACTGGCTGCTTCTTTTGTTAAGGTAACCTGAACAGTTGTTTTATCATATAGTTGTCTTTGCCCTGTATCTTGTTTGATTGTTTTCTGGCAACCTTTGCTGCCTTCTCCTCTGTTTCAAACACCCACTCACTATTAGTGGCTGTTTTGTATCTCTTTTGGACCTGGCTTAGCTCTTCAGGACTTGCTTGCTTAGGTGTCCAGCCAAGCTCGAGATTGTCATCCTGAAATCTCGGTAAAATATTGATGGTAAAGTGTTGCTTTGTAGTGAAATCGTGATTTATGAGAAAATTCAGCCCCTGTATAGCTAAGCCCTTCATGACAAGCTTGGACACTTTGTTGGCGATAGCGTAGCACCATGCCATGATATAATCAGGAACAGAATCTAACTCTGAATAGTGTTTTTTTGTCGTTACAACTATATGGGCAGCAGAATAGGCGTCTGGCGACAGGTAAGCTACCACATCAGCATCTTCAAACAGCACGAGCTTCTTGTTTGCTATAGCAGAGCACACTCTGCACTGTCCTGTCATTTTTTATCATCACCAAGCAGCATTGAGCTTATCATATCCAGATCAGCCCTTCCTGGTTCTTTTTCCTGCTCTTTTTCCTCTTTCTTTTCTTCTATTACTGCTCCACCAAACTCCTGTTTGAAAAGTGGAAGAAGTTTTTGCTTTAACTTAACCAGCTCATCTGGGCTAATCTGTTTTGGCGCTGGTTCCATCCGCACTTTGTCATTCTCGTATCTTGGTATAATGTGGAGCATTGCGTGTGGAGCGTTCTGACCGGCTAAACCGCCTGTAGCCCCGAAAATGCTTACACCCTTAGCACTAAGAAGCTTCATCGCAGCATAGGATAGCCATTTGGCTACTTGGCCCATATGGGCAAATGTTTCGTCTGGCATGAGGGGTAGTAACTGGTAATGCTTTTTTGGTATAAGCAGAATATGGCCCTTTGATGCAGGGTTTATATCCAGGACAGCAACGCACTCCTTATCTTCATATACTTTGTAAGATGCGACCTCATTGTTCACTATCTTACAGAATATGCATTGGGACTTTTCCATTAAATCCTTATCATAACTCTGTATTAATAAATCTTTTCTAAACAAATCTGTGCTTTAGCAGAATCCACAACGCTTTGAATCCGTCCTTGTAATTTATCTTTTTGCCTTCCTGTTTGCTTCTTGGGTAATACGCTATGTTTACCTCATGAATCCTGTAGCCTCTCTTTGCTATTAGTGCAGTAATGTACGGTTCCCATTCAAAGCCATTATAGATTATATCATTTCCTGTTATAACGCCACGTTTCCATACCTTATAGCATGTGGGCTCGTCTCTTATCCATGTGCCGAACAGTATGTTAGTCGCATATGTAATGATGTGCCCGCCCACCCAAGCCATGAAGTGTGAGTACTTCTTGTTAGCTTTATGGTTTCTGTTCCCGTAAACGACTTTTGCTTTACCCTGTATTATCGGCTTTATAAGCTTTTCATAGTCATTTGGGTCATACTCAAGGTCAGCATCTTGAACTATCATTATATCTCCAGTTGCGTGCTTGAGTGCAGTCTTTATTGCCCCGCCTTTACCCTTATTTTTCTGTCTTATCAACTTGATTTCCCTGTGC
>CAYOTZ010000052.1:0-5423 GCA_964407035.1 uncultured Methanosarcinales archaeon
GCCATGCTTATTTTTATTGTCTCTGGCTCACTTGGGCTTTTAGTGCTGAACTCAGGTTTAACAAAAGAGCCGCTTATGCCTCTGCTAACTGGATTCTTTGGCGTGAGTTTGCTGTTGAGGAGCATTCTTTTCAAACCAAGATTTATAACTTCAGCTGAAGCTTTTCTTGATTTAAAGAAAAATGAGTGGTTGAAATGCAGCATGGCAGCATGCCTTGCTGGTGTTATAACCGGAATAATGCCCGGGATTGGTGCTTCGCAGGCGGCCCTTATTGCTAAGACAATGTTCAGAAAACTCAGCGAGCTGGGCTATATTGTGGTTAGCGGCGGAGTCAACACGATAAACTTTTCTGTGTCTTTGTTTACCTTTTATCTTCTCGATAAAATGCGTAACGGTGCTGTTGTGGCTTTGAGCAAGTTCGTTCCAGAACTCAACTTGGGTTTTTTCCTTCTGCTAATAGGCACGGTAATTCTCAGCTCAGGTATAGCTGCTGTTTCAGCCCTTGTGCTCGGCAGAATTGCTTCTGAGCTTGTATCCAAAGTAAACTATCAGCTGCTCTGCTTGGTTGTGTTATCCTTTTTAATGTTCATAACAATTGCAATTTCAGGGGTAAACGGCTTGCTCGTACTATTTGTCGCTGCCTGTGTTGGCATCTCTACAGAAATGTTAGGACTGCCTAAGGGGCTCTGCATGGGCTGTATTATGTTGCCTGTCTTATTCTATTATTTTATATGAAAAGATTTATATATATATAACAATACAAATAACAGTTACCATGTCCAAGTTGTGGGTATTATTATCCTTATTATTATTCTTAGTAGGGTGTAGCCATCAAATCAGCAATACTACTGAGTTTACTGTTAAATACAAAAACAATTCGTTTAGGGTTATAGTTGAAAAACCAGTTGTTACTAAAGATAAGTATCCTCTCATCATTTACAATCATGGCGGGGGCTACAGAACCTTTGAGCCATTTCAATTGGATAAAGTAGCAAAAGAATTATCAAAAGCTGGCTTTGTCGTATGGGTGCCAGTGAGAAGTTTATGGACTCCTGAAAGAGCTATGATTAACTATGAAGAGGCGCGATCTGTAAGCAGAAAGCTGCTTGAAAGAGCCCTCAACACAGATTATATCAATAAATCTAACATCAACATAGTTGGATTTTGCTTGGGCGCCTGGGCAACTCTTACTGAGCATATTAACGATCCTGTACATTCTATAACACTCATAGGTTTCGGTGCACCATTCGATGATACTCTTCTCTATGATATGGTATATTCAATGGTAGATAAAGACAAACTGACAAGCTTAAAACCCAATGTTCTTGTAATGGTATCACAGGGAGACACAAAGGTAGCTACCGAACCTGCTAAGATTCTGTGCGATAACCTTAAAGCATTGGGCAAGCAGGTTGCATGCATAGAGTACAGCAAGGGTGACCATATAAGCTTAGCTGGTAATAGAAGCTATATTAATGACCTAAAGAGTTATTTGTTGGGATTGCCGCTCAACACTTCAGACAATATAAAAACTAATAAAATGTTACTTGAAAAGTGGAATGAGGTGAGAAAATCCGGCTATTGGTGATGAAAAATGAAATCAAAACTAATTGTGTTTGTCATATTGGGACTGTTGATGCTTGCTCTCAACTATGGCTATACAAGTGTTTATCCATTGGGCGTCACTATATATAATAAAAGTTTGGCTTATAACGGCTATACAACTTTTTCTGTTAAATATCCTAACAGCAATTCTAATACTATGTACATGATAGACATGTACGGCAATCTCGTACACAAATGGGACAATCTCGGTAACACGCTGCAAATTGTATTGCTAAAAAACGGCCATATACTAATACCTATGCTGAATCCGAAAAAAGATTCAAAAGTCCAAGGAGATTTGTATGGCATTGTAGAAAAG
Organism: uncultured Methanosarcinales archaeon; assembly: GCA_964407035.1. Lineage (GTDB taxonomy): Archaea > Nanobdellota > Nanobdellia > Woesearchaeales > B29-G15 > B29-G15. The sequence continues at coordinate 1,925 of CAYOTZ010000052.1, forward strand.
GATTGGAATAATAATATTGTCTGGAATTATAGTAATGAGCACTTGCATCACCCTTTTAAGGTCCTTCCCAATGGTGATATTCTAGCTATATTTTGGACAGTACTACCCAAAGAATTAAACAGCAAAGTGAAAGGCGGTATCCCTGGAACAGAAGCTGCGAACAATACAATTTACACAGATTACGTGAGGATTTTCGACAGAAACGGTAATGTGAAATGGGAGTGGCGTGCCTGGCAGGACCTTAATATAAGTCAATACATGCTGAACAGAAATGCCAATAGGAACCATTGGCCAAATGTCAATGTGCTTTATTATCTGTCAGAAGGAAACCCTGTGACTCATAACGAGAGTATCTTGATAAGCTTGAGAAGAGCGAGCAAACTCATAATAGTAGATAAAAATACCAAAAAAGTGGTTTGGGACTGGGGCAACAATGAGATAAGCTACCAGCATGACCCTGTTGTTCTGGATAACGGTAACATATTGGTGTTTGATAACGGGCTTCACAGGCCTGACAAAAAGTTGATGGAGGAGAAAAGCTATTCAAGAGTAGTTGAAGTTAACCCAAGAATAGGGAAAGTGGTGTGGCAGTATATGTCAAAAACTCCGGGCTTGATGCCTGGAATTGATTTTGAAAGTTATATAGGTGGTTTTGTCCAGCGCCTACCGAACGGGAATACTCTAATTACAGAAACCTGCACTGGCAGGATTTTCGAGGTAACAAGAGAAGGCAAGATTGTCTGGGAATTCAATACAGGTAGGATGGTGGATGGTGTTTATAGATTCACAGAGTCTGATATGAAATTTCCTGAACCATTACCCAAGTACAATGAGCTTGTTAAACCCATATTCCCAAAATGGAGCATTGAGCCGAATTTTGTGGCTAAACACTTTGTAGCTGAGCAATACAAGCAGCAGCCGTCTTTTTTGGTAGGGCTTGTTGTGACACTTGGTGTAGTGTGCCTTGGACTACTTGTCTACATCTTAACAAGGAAGTAATCCTCTTTTTATCTTTTCTATTATTATTGTCTTTCATATTCTTGTAACTTCAGCCAACCCATTAAACTTACTGACTTAGCAATGAGCTGTAGCTTCTTACCAATAGAAGAATACAGCTTGATGACTTTATCAAGCGAACTTTCTTACATCTGTAATTTGCCTATTTTTCTCGTAGCGATGTGATTATCCCGAATGCCAGTTTCATTGAGAGTATTAGTAAGAGAAAAGAAGCAGCTAAGCATGGCGAGATTAATAGCCCTGACTTTGTGTCGCAAAAAAATGTGAACTTTCGGCAAAATTTAATAACTATGAATGTTTTTTAGAACAAGGGGTGGATAAAATGAGGCAAACTATTGCTAACCTCGCGAAAGCATTCATTGGCGAAAGTCAAGCAAGAAACAGGTATAGTTTCTATGCAAAGATAGCTCAGAAAGAGGGCTATCAAAAGGTAGCTGAGATATTTTTACTTACAGCGGAAAATGAGAGAGAGCATGCAAAGTGGCTTTACAGGTTGCTGAACCAGTTGGCAAGCAAGGAACAGCTTGATAGCATAAAAGTGGAGAGTGAAGCACCCATAAGGCTTGGCTCTACATCAGATAATCTCAAAGCAGCGATAAAAGGCGAGAATTACGAGAACACAAAAATGTATCCAGAGTTTGCTGAAATTGCAGAAAAAGAGGGTTTTGGTGAGATAGCATCAAGGTTGAGGGCTATTGCAAAAGCAGAAGAGCATCATGAAGCAAGATTCAAGGTATTACTCAACCAGATTGAGAATAACACAATGTGGAAGAAAGAAAAGCGCGTTTACTGGGTGTGCATGAAATGCGGTTACATCCACCAAGGCGAGGAACCACCAGAGGAATGCCCTTCCTGTAGTCATCCAAAGCTATACTTCGAGTTGAAGTGCGAGCAGTACTAAAAAGATGAAGATTAAATTGACTGAAAAATTTCAGATTTACAGGTGTCCAATTTATGGCAATATTGTTGAGGTCTTACATCATAGTGCTGGCCAGCTTGTATGCTGTGTCTAAGCTATGGGTTAATGGAAGAGAGATATCATGAAGAGAATAACGAGAAGCATTTGCTTGTAGTGGAGAAGAAGGAATTACTATAAAAATGACTGTAGGCAGTGTTGAACATCCTATGCAACTAAAGCACTACATTAAGTGGATAGATGTAATTACAAAGGAAGGTATAGGCTTTTGAGAGCATCATCAAGCCAGGAGGGCAACCAAAAGCAGAGTTCACTTTACGAGGTGTATTGCCAAGATGAAGAATATTGCTCTGTCCACGAGCTATTGATTACTTCCTGAACCTTTTTACAGAAATATTTTTAAAGCTTGCTAAATCCCACTCGTTTTATGGAAGGAATTTTGGTGAATTTCAGACGTTCAAGGCATCAAACAAGCCCAAATCACGCTATTGTAAAAATCAGCAGTGTAGACAATCGGAAAAAAGCCATGAAGCTTGTTGGCAAAAAAGTTGTTTGGACTTCTCCCTCTAAAAAGCAAATAACAGGGGTTATCAAATCAGCTCATGGTAACAAAGGTGCTTTAAGAGCTATATTTGAGAAGGGTTTGCCTGGGCAGGCTCTTGGAACAAAAGTAAAAATAGATTAAGAGTTCTTACATCAAGTTAAACGAATCCACTAAGAGTAACAGACCGCCTATAAAGAGAATTATGTTGATTATCATCTGCGGTATATTTTGAAAATAAAAGCTAATCACCCCAAGGTCATGGAGCAATGGCACAATCCCTGCTATTATCAAAACAAACGCAAATATGATGCTTATTGATCTCATTCCACCTCCGCCTACACCCATACCAAAAACAGCTTTCCTGTTCATTGAGAGTCACCTTTTTAGTTTTTTGTTATAATTGTTATAATATGGGAATCTTATATATTAAATTTTTGGTTTTTTCATGAATTCTGTATAAAAAAGTTTATATAAGAGAAGGGCTAAAGTTCTGTTACAGAAATGCTGAACAAAAAGAGATTGGTAGTTTGGATTGTATTGTTTTTACTTATAGCTCCGTTGATTGTTAAAGCTGATATCATAAGCCCAATGCTTAAGCCGTTGGCTCAGATAAGCATAGCTGACCTCTATATAAAATATGCGAGCATAGTTGATTTCTTTATCGTTTTTGTTATTTTCGGAGTCGTAGCGAAATTCGCTCTGGGTGAGAAATACGGTGAGTCAACAAAGGGCTTGGCTATTGTTGTTGGCTTGATGATGTCTCTCGCTTTTGCCTATTTTGAAAGACGTTACAATTTTAATCTCGGACAGCTTGATTTTCTCGCTATGCTCATATTTTCCTGTTTCCTCGTATTTTTCCTATATATGGTGCTGCGCGGCTTTGGGCTTAGTCAGAAGTTTTCAATAGCTGTTATGTTTATAGTGACTTACGCTATTGTAGGTGCTTTTTTCCCTTCTGCTTATGAATGGATAAACTATAACTCACAAAACAATTTTGGTGTGGCTCTGTTGCAGTTGTTAAT
>CAYOTZ010000053.1:0-5334 GCA_964407035.1 uncultured Methanosarcinales archaeon
TAATTATTCACAATATCACCCTATATAAACACATTGGTGAGCCACCTATCTGCTCAAAAATCTTTAACACCGCGCTCAATGACGGTGAAGTAAAAGATTTCGTAGTTGATGGATGTGCCTTACCCGAGAATGAGAGTTCAAGCATGGTGAAGCTCGATATAGAAATAAATTGGTATACCAAAGGGAGTAGCCCTGCATATATGCACAAGGCAGGTGGCCAAATTTTCATGAGAGTAAAATAATAAAAAGTGAGAGATCGCAAAATTTAAATAGAAAGATAGGAAAAGTGGGATTAATTAAGAATAGAGAGGTGTGATAAAGTGCAAATAAAGGAGATCTGGAAATTCTCTCTCGTGTTCTTTGCTGTAATCATGCTAATTGGGCTATGGGGTTGTGCCAGGGTTGCCTATAAAGCCTCTCAAAGAGGATTAGAAGAGATGGGAAAGATAAAGGCCACTGACTTGCTCCCAGAGAGGTGTGTGTTCAATATGCCTTTTGAGTGTAAGAACTTTTCTGGAAGTTTTTTACCCAAAGGAGATGGAAAAGTGAGACTTGAGATAAGAAACATGGGAGATGATGATGTAATTTTTCACAATATGACCCTATATAAAGACATTGGTGAGCTACCTATCTGCTCAAAAATGTTTAACACTACGCTCAAGGCAGAAGAGGAAAAAGAGTTTGTATTTGATGTATGTGCCTTACCTGAGAATGAGAGTTCAAGTAAGGTGGGGTTTGTTATAAAAATGGATTTTTATTACAAAAGTATCCCCGTACTTCCGCACAAGGGAATTGGCGAAATTTTCATGAGAGTAAAATAAAAGGAACAAAAAACCATAAAGAGTATCAAATTTTTTTAAAATTAACCATAAATAACTCTAACCGCTAATTTCCTCATTAGTTATTTTTTTACAATTAAAACAAGAGCAAATAAAAAGATAAAGATAAAACCAACATCTAACCACAATGGTAGGTTTTTTCTTTCTACAATAATAAATTTGCCAAAATCAATAAAATAGGTTAGAGAATTAAAAAGGGAGATATAGTTTAACCATTTAATTCTGTAGTGATAAACCCCAGAAAAGTATGCCACTTCGCTTAACTCCATTACTTAAATAGTTATTAATTCCAATCACCATAGCCAACTAAAGATTTAAAATATATAAATTGATATTGCAAGGGTCATTGCAACACAGGTTTAAGAATCTGCAAAAACTCCAAATCATAAGAGAGGAAACCTCTTGTGGAACTCCCAAAATTACTGCCTAAGAACAACCCAAATAGCACATTCAGAAAAACCAAATAATAATTCTCTAGCAGACCTGCTCTAAGCTTTATGCAAATAAATTGTCTGAGTAGGGTAAGCCATTGAAATGCCAAGCTTCTCAAACGCCTTTTTTATCTCGAAATTAATGGCTTGCTGGGTGTCCATATAAGTCAAATAGTCCTTTGTATCCATATAATAAACAACCTCAAACACCAAACTGAAATCTCCAAACTCTTTAAAGTGCACCCTATCTACCTCTGCGTGTTCCTGCTTGTCTACTATTTTTTTAACCACATCTGGAATCTTCCTCAGCTTATTGACAGAGGTTTGATAAGTTACGCCAAATTTAAAGCTCACGCGGCGCCTTTGCATCTTCTTGTAGTTATGTATTCTCTCAGATGTCAGCACTCTATTGGAAATTATAAGCTCCTCGCCCTGCAATGTCTGCAATCTGGTTGATTTAATACCAATATGCTTTACTGTCCCCTTATCTTGGCCAACAATAATAAAATCGCCTGTTTCAAATGGCTTGTCAAAATAGATTGAGAAAGAAGCAAATATGTCAGCCAGGATATTCTGCAAGGCAAAAGCCACAGCAATACCACCGATGCCTAAACCAGCAATAAGCGAGGTAATCTCAATGCCAAGGTTTTGCAAAAGGACGAGTACAGCTATAATCCAAAGTAAAGCTTTGATAAACCGCGACATAATCTTTATTAAAGACGGGTCAAAGCTAACACCCTCCTCTTCTTGCCGCCTCTTGATAATAACATTTGCACCGTAGTTCACAATCTCTTGCAAGCCCCTTACAAAATAATAAGTTAAAACAATACCGAATATCAGGTTAAGTATATTGTGAGCAACCTTAGGCACATTTAGAAACCATAAAGCCACATACATGGCAAGCAGGATATAGAAAGGCCAACCAACCCTGCCTATAAAGCTAACAATAACATCATCAATCCTTGTTTTTGTTTTATCAGCAATTCTCTTTATCTTTATGATAATCACTGACTTAAACAGCCTAATAAAAGCGAGCACACAAACAAAAGAAGCCACAGATAACAAGTATTCTCTAACAGTATTTCCCAGATATACAGCATCCAGCCAATGCATATTAATTAAAAGCAAGCTACTGATTTAAATTATTTTCTATTTCTTTATCAAGATAAAACCTAAAAGGCAACTCATCTGCAGGTATCGGCTCCTTTAGCAAGAAACTCAAATAAACCATTGAAAACCTTTCCCAAGCATTGACTTCCTGAATTTTTGAATTCATCGGAAGCTGTTTAAGAGAAGCTATAATATGCTCAAGCCCTTCTACAAAATCACTCACAATGAATCCGCCTTTAGGAATCTTATAAGTGGACCCAGTATATTCTGTGTAAAGATGCACCTTCTCATTAAACCGATATTCTGGCATAATGAAAAGCAAAAAATCCAGATTTATAAAACTAATGGTAGTTACTCCTAAAAAGAAATAAAACTATTATGCTACTCACAATAAAAGCTATCGGACAGATTACAACACCGATAAGAAAGAAAATAACATGAAGAGCTTCACACAAGTAAAAAAGCAAAGCAATGCTAGCAGAAACAGATGCTAATGCATAAAAAAGGTTATGTAGAACCATAAATACAAAGAATCCAATACCAGAAAGTGAAGAGGCAACAAGTGCATTCCTTAGCTTTGACTTCTTATGTTTTAAGGCAACAATTAAAAGCCACACTCCAAGCAAGAAATTTACCAAAGGGAATAATAGGAAAAGCGGGCCACGCACAAAATCAAGAAAAACCACAAGCAAAAGTAAAACAAAACTAGCAATATAGGAAAAGAAGATGAATCTTACCATAACCCACTCAAGCAAGGAATAGTATATAAAACTTTTGAATTTTTCAAAGATAAAGCAGAGAATCGTAATTAAAAACTTATTGCCTTGGCTCGGTTTCTGTTTCCAAAACAAAAGCAATCAGAATCTACCTGCAACCCTAGCATTACATCTCGGACAGACACCACCGCGTTTTAAGAAATTCTGTGCTGAAAATCCCTGCCTGCTAATAACAACCTCACCACATTTCGGACAGAAAGTGTCCTCAAAATTTCTGCCGAGCATTATATTACCAATGTAAACGAACTTCAGCCCGTTCTGCTTGCCTATCTCATAAGCCTTCAACAATGATTCTGCAGGTGTTTCTGGCTTGTCAAGCATCCTGTAATGAGGGTAAAACCTAGTAATATGCCAAGGTATCTCCGTGCTTATACTGGCTATGAAGCTTGAAATTCTGTTCAGCTGCTCAAAGTCATCATTCAATCCAGGAATCACAAGTGTTGTAACCTCAATCCAAACCCCAAGCTCATAGTAGCTTTTAACAGCATCCAGCACAGGTTGCAACCTTGCACCACATATCTGTTGGTAGAATTCATCAGAAAAAGATTTTAAGTCAATATTAGCAGCATCCAACAGCCCTTTAAGCTTTTTTAGTGGCTCTGGCTGAATAAAGCCATTTGTCACAAAAACATTCCTCAAGCCATGACGCTTGGCAATTCTCATTATATCGAAATAATATTCATATGCAATAGTGGGTTCAGAATAAGTATAAGCAATTATTGACGCTTTTTTGTCAATAGCAAGCTTCACCACTTCCTCTGGCTCCAACAAATGCCCGTAAACTGGCTTGTTTGGTTTCGGCGCTTGACTGAGTTCGTAGTTCTGACAGAACAAACAGCTCATATTGCATCCGAAGGTCGAAATAGAAAAAGCACTGCTGTTTGGATAAAAATGATACAATGGTTTTTTTTCTATAGGGTCAACAGCCATTGCCGCAATCTTGCCATATACTAGAGAAAACAAGTTTGATTGCCTGTTCTCGCGAACACCACATTTTCCTCGCTCAAATGATTTGATAGCACAGAGTTGCGGGCAGAGTTGACACTGCACAAGCTCATTATTTAACCGCTTATAGAACATCGCCTCTTTCATGATAAAAGTATTAAGCACTATTGTTTATATAATTTTACTATTTTTCTCTTAATTTTTAAAATAATGGCTAGCTCTGCGACTCGCCTTCCCGAACCTTTCGTAAAGTTCATCAACCCTTTTAATCAAAGAAAGATAACGCTCCATTGTAATATCAGCAAGATAAACCACCTCACAAGTAAGATAACCCAGCTCAAGAGCATCAACAATGTCAACAATTTTGACAAAATCAAGGAAATCTTCAACTATTTCCTCTATACTTTTCCTTTTGGAAGTAATTAACTTTACATCTTGAGCAGGCACATCTAGCAGATAAGAAACCTGCTCAATGCTGAATCCAAGATCTAATCCCTGAAGTATCTCCAAGGCAGTAGTATAAGAGTAAATTCTCGTTCCTCCAATTATCCCCTGTTTGCCTTTGCTCTTTACACCAAGCCTTTCTGCATAGTGCGAGCATATATATTCCTCAAAACCAAGCAAGCGAGAACGGTCAGTCAGTGGAAGTTTTGTCTTAGCCAAGCAGGCAGCTATGACCTTCTTTTTTTCATATTCAGATAGCTTCCTTTTCGGCTTTGATATTTTAAAAGGTTCAAGCTTGAGTGTTTTCAAATATCGTGACACTTGGAATAATGAAAAACCGAACTGTTCACCAAGCATTTTCAAGCTCTTCTTTTCACTTTGTTCTTTTGCTTGAAAATAACTCTTGAACAGATTATAGTAGCTATCAAAGCTTTTGCGTGGGATGTTTGGCCTATAGTAAATTATAAGTGCTGCTTTAAGTGCTTTATCTTTTCCAGCCCTAATGAAGCTTAGCTGGATTAAGGAATTTAAAAGCTTTTTGAGTTCTCTCTGTTTATACTTTTTTGCCCATAATCTTCTTTCTTCCTTAATAGAGGCAACATATTCCTGCCTTTTTTGCTTCCATTCATCATATACCTCTGCTCTTTTCAGATAGTTTCTCACTGTTTCGTGTGAAACACCGACCTTTTTTGCTATGTCATACATAGAAAGTTGGACGTTTTGACTGAGTTTCAATATTCTCTCCATCAATTTTGGATTAATCATAATGATTAACCAGTTTGCCTTTGT